>NZ_DBHHPX010000007.1:0-101888 GCF_057241865.1 Tractidigestivibacter sp. | reverse complement strand
CCGGCTCGGTTTGCGAACACCCCATGGGGTGTTCGGGTGAAGTTGCAAATCAACCACTACTAGCCCCCAAAGGCCTACTTCGTCGTTTTTATGGCTCCGACGTGCACTCTTGCGCGTGTCGTGCTATAGTGTCCCAGACGCAATGCACCGCGTGCGTGTTCGTACGGCATGCGTGCGTATCGCAACAACCCCCTCCCTGCATGTGATGGACGGTTCTCTCGTAGCTGTTCCGAAGTCGCGTCGAGGGGTCGCATCGGGCACCACGGCCTCGACGAAGCCTATCAATTAGTTAATTTGCATGACGACTTGGCGCGACACGCGTCTTGCGTGAGAGTGAAAGGTAATACAGCATGGCAGATGAGACACCCGCGGGTTCTCAGGACGCTAGTTCTGAGCAGGCCCCCGAGGAGACGCCCAAACCCAGGCGGCGCCGCCGTACTCGAGCCGAGATTGAGGCCGATAAGCTCGCGAAGGCGGCTGTGGCTGCGGTCGAGCCAGTGCCCGCCGAGGGCCAGCCTGCGGCAGAGGAGGCGCCAAAGCCGCGCCGTCGCCGGGCGGCCAGGAAGAAGGGCGAGGAAGCCGGTGCTGAGCAGGGTGAGCTTCCCATCGCTGCTGCCTCCGCGGCACCCGAAGCCGCTCCTGAGGAGGCGCCAAAGCCGCGCCGCCATCGTCGTACCCGCGCCCAGATAGAGGCCGACGAGCGTGCGAAGGCAGAGGCCGCTGCCCAGGCGGAGGTCGCAGCAGCAATGGCAGAGCCCACCGCGCCTGGCTCGGAGGAGCCTGCTCCCAAGCCCCGACGTCGGCGTCGCACACGTGCGCAGATAGAGGCCGACGAGCGCGCCAAGGCGGAGGCCGCCAAGGGACGCGCCGGCGGTGAGGCCAGCGAGCCTGCCGAGAGCGTACCGAACGCCCCGGAGCGCCAGGAGCCCAAGGTCGCAGGGACTTCCCAGCATGCCGAGCATGACCAGGCAAGCTTTGCTGAGATGACGCGCGTGACGCAGGAGGCAACGCAGGCAAGCTCGATTCCTGCCCCCATGCCGGCAGCAACGCTTGCGGAGACCGATCACGCATCCGAGCAGCAGGACCGCCTCCATAGACAGCCCCGTGAGCATTACCAACGCGAGCGCGGCGAGCAGCAACAGGGCCAGCAGCAAGGTCAGCAGCAGGGCAGGCGCCGCCGCGTGAGCTACAGCAACTCCGGCCACAACCGCTTCAATAACGGCAACGGGGGAGACGGCAGTAATTTCAACCGTCGCAACCAGCAGAATCACAAGCAGCATAACCGCCATAACGGCCAGCCCACGCAGACCCAGCCATCGTTCTCTCGTGACGACCTGCAGGCCATGAAGGTGGCAGACCTTCGTACCAAGGCTGCCGAGCTTGATGTCGAGTATATTGGCGTTCACAAGACCGACCTCGTCGAAGCCGTGTATCTGGCTGCGGCCGCAGCTGAGGGCTTCCGTCCCGTCGACGGTATTCTCGAGATGGGCAACACTGGTGCGGGTTATATTCGCACCGGCAATTACATGAAGGGCGACAACGACGCCTACGTGAGCCAGCAGTTCATCCGCAACTACGCTCTGCGTCCGGGCGACCGCATTGAGGGAACAGTTGGACCTGCTCGCACCAACACCAAATATCCTGCCCAATACCCACCCCTCACTGCCATCTCGCGCGTGAATGGCCGCAATCCGGAGTCTGTGAGGAACCGCCCG
Organism: Tractidigestivibacter sp.; assembly: GCF_057241865.1. NCBI lineage: Bacteria > Bacillati > Actinomycetota > Coriobacteriia > Coriobacteriales > Atopobiaceae > Tractidigestivibacter > Tractidigestivibacter sp. The sequence continues at coordinate 100,173 of NZ_DBHHPX010000007.1, read as the reverse complement.
CGCTTCCGCGACCTCACCCCCATCTATCCCAATGAACGCCTGGTCATGGAGTGTGGCAAGGACTCCATTACCGGTCGTGCCATCGACCTCGTTGCCCCCATCGGCAAAGGCCAGCGTGGCCTTATCGTGAGTCCTCCCAAGGCCGGCAAGACTACCGTCCTCAAGAAGATCTGCCAATCCATTGCCGCCAACAACCCCGAGGTCCATCTCGTCTGCCTGCTCGTGGACGAGCGCCCCGAGGAAGTCACCGATATGCAGCGCTCCATTCATGGCGAGGTTGTGGCGTCAACGTTTGATATGCCTGCCGATAACCACACTGCCGTGTCCGAGCTTGTCATCGAGCACGCCAAGAGGCTTGTCGAGCTTGGCGAAGATGTCGTGGTGGTTCTCGACTCCATCACGCGTCTTGCTCGCGCGTACAACTTGGCGCAGCCCGCGAGCGGCCGCATCCTCTCTGGCGGCGTTGACTCTGCGGCACTCTATCCGCCCAAGAAGTTCCTGGGTGCCGCTCGCAACATCGAGAACGGCGGTTCTCTCACCATCATTGCGTCTGCACTTGTGGACACCGGATCCAAGATGGATGAGGTCATCTTCGAGGAGTTCAAGGGTACGGGCAACATGGAGCTCAAGCTTGACCGCGAGCTTGCGGACAAGCGCATCTTCCCCGCGATCGACCCGGTCTCCTCGGGCACGCGCAACGAGGACCTGCTCCTTCCCGCCGAGCTCACGCCCTTCGTATGGGGGATTCGCCGCGTGCTGGCGAATATGAACAACACTGAGCGTGCTGCGTCGGCGCTGGTCAAGGGCCTGAAGGCAACCAACTCTAACGAGGAGTTCCTTATCCGCTCGGCCAAGAAGGCCCAGCAGAGCGAGTATGTAATGTAGGTCTCGGTGCGGGGCTTCTTCTCGCCTGTGGCTGTAAAGTTGCGCACCCCGGCGTGTCCGCCAGGGGTGCGCTTTTCGCCGGTTGGTGGCAGTTAACCGTTCGGATTCTACGGCTCGGGTACGGCACCGTAAATTCCGAACGGTCGGCCTGCCCTAACCGGCGATTCTCTACGACTTGCTGCCCACGCCAAGGCTGAGAAGAGCCCCGTCCTATTCGCCAGTACGAGCCGTGAACAGCAGGTCCTGGGCACGCATGACCCAACTTGCTGGCAACACCTTGGCCGCCACGCTTGCCGCCAGCATGTCCGGCGAGGTCACGCAGGTGGAGCGGCCAAGAACCGCGGCATGCAGCGCCTTTCTCACCACGTCAGCGGGCTTCTCGTAACCGATTGTGGTCATGCGGCGAACATTACGCGCGTCGCCGGGATTGGCGAGAAAACCGGTGTCCATGAACTTGGGGCACACTGCCGTCACGTGGATGCCGGCAGGCCGGAGCTCGTAGTCAAGGGTGCGCGAAAGGTCAACCACAAAGCGCTTGGTGGCCGAGTAGGTCGAAAGGCCCGGCTGCGGAATGAGTCCGGCAATCGAAGCCATGTTCACCACGCGCGAGCCGGCAACCATGCGGGGGAGGCAGTGATAGGTGGTCTCGACCACGGCGAGGCAGTTAAGACGCACCATGTTGCCCTCGTCTGCCTCGGAAATCTGGCCAAAGTCGCCAAACTTCCCAAAGCCGGCGCTGTTCACAAGCCACTGCACCGTGGGCGCTTCATCCTCCAGGGAGTCGCGCAGGCACTCGTATGACGAGTCCTTGGTGAGGTCGAGGGCAAACGCGCGCACGGGTGTCGCGGTCTGCTCGGCAACGGCCCTGAGGGCCTCGACGTTCCTGGCGACAACCCAGATCTGGTCGAGCGGGCCACCCGCCCCGCGGTCGAGTTGGCGGACGAACTCGCGCCCAACTCCCGATGACGCTCCCGTGACAACTGCGATATTGGCCATCGTACCCTCCTCAAGACAATTATCTGCTTGCATTTGGCGTGGTGGAAAGTATAGTTGATAGGTAAGTTTGATGACACGCAAGTGTCGCGACGGCAAACGCAACCAAAGACGAACCACGCCGTTGTCAACCTGCCCACACCAGCCTTTCCGGCCGGTGCTCCTCAGGCCATAGGTGAGCATCGTTCGTCTCCAGCCGCGCAGTCGCGAAGGCATCGGAGGTGTATTAGGATGACATGCAGGAGGAGTCCAGCGGTTGTTGCCGGCCTTCTCGGCGTTGTTGCCTTTGGTACGACCATGGCGGCATTTGCGGAAGAGGGTGCCTTGCCCCTTGATGCGTCCCCAAGCCTGAACCTTGCGCAGCTGGGCCTCACTGGCATCGACCTTACGAGCATCAATGCCGAAACTGCCGGAGCCCTTGGCATAAGTTGTGCGTGCGGCGCTCTCGTCTCGATGGGTACCTATGCGCTTCTCCGCGCCATCTCGCGCAAGCGGGCGGTTGCGAACCCCCATGAGCCAGAATCCGCCACCGAGAAACCCGCCGAGTCGACGCAAGCAGGCGACGCCCCCCGTGCCGCGCACGCGCCGCGCCACATGCGCCCCAGGGACTGGGAGCGCGCGGGTCGTCTGAGTGCTGCTGAGAAGGCCGAGGAGATTGCCGACGGACTGGCAGCTAAAGATGCTTCCGGCATGCATGCCGCTCACGGCTACGAGCAAATCGCTGAGAACTACGTGAGCAAGCAGACCTTTAGGCAGCGCATGGCAACGCGCGCGCAGGGCGTTGCTGCGACCCTTTCGGCGCGCATTGACGCCAACCGCATGGAGGGCCTTCCCGTCATCGAGCGCGCGGACGGCTCCGTGGGAGACGTTGGGACCGCGTGGTGGACCGCCGCGATGGGACCCTCGATCTCTGGCCCCATCGACGTGAGCGATGGCACCGCGGATGCCATACCCTCCGAGTTTGGCGCCGAGGGCATTAACGACCTGCAGTTCATGTCTGTAGGCCCGCGTGACATTTCTCGCCGCGTCTCGCCGGTCGAGGAGGATGCCTATCCAGAGAAGCGCAGCGTGGGGGACGCCGGGGATGACGACTGGGACCGCGCCCTCAAGGCCATGGACGAGAGGCTCGGCGTTTCTGGCGCTTCTGTGGCACAGCCGGTGGCAGCGCGGGCCGGCGCGGTCGCGCCCCTCGAGCCCTTCTCGGACTGCGTTGGCGATGAGGGCTCGATTGATGAGCCCGAAGGCATCGAGCAGGACACGGAGTTTCTTTACTTCAGGCCGCCAGCCGGACACCCCGAGGTCGTCGACACCGAGACCTACGTCGATTACCTGGTTGCTGAGGAGTTCTCGCGCAACCCATCTGCTGCTGTGCGCAAATCCTCCCGCGACTACCTGCGCATCATCGAGGGTGGGACCCAGACCGGGGGCCTGCGTGTACAAGGCCGCCACATGGCACCCAGGCGGGGCGGTGACTCTATGGGGAAGACCACCGATTCCATTGGGAAGACTGGCAGGTACAAGCCGCGTCACTTTGCCGGCTCCGTGCCCCTTTCGCACGTCGACGCCTTGGAGGCGTGATGCGAGACGGGATGGGGGAGTCGTCCGACTCCGCAAAAGAACGACTCGGGCCGAGCGCCCGCCACAGGTGGTGGGCGCTCGGCTTCTGCCTGTGGGTTGCCTTCATTTGGGGGCACTCCCTCGTGCAGGGCCCTCAGTCCTCGGCTGAGAGTGCAGGCGTGGTTGCCCAGGTGGCGTCCCTTCTCAACGCGCTCGGTATCACGAGCGAGCATGCCATGACCCTTGCCGTGCGCAAGACCGCCCACTTCCTTGAGTACGCCGTGCTGGGAGCGCTGGCCGTGCCCACGCTTGGGTTTCCTGCCCGTGGGGGAAGGGCCCCTCGCTGGTTGGGCCCGGTTGCAGTCGCCCTCATTCCTGTGGTAGACGAGACAATCCAGCACTTCGTTCCCGGACGTGAGCCCTCTCCTTGCGACGTCCTTATCGACCTCTGCGGTATCGCTGCGGGCGCGCTTGTTGCTCTGCTCGCTTCCCGACGCAGGGCAGACAGGCGGACGGTGGGTGGAGCGACGTGTCCAAAATGACGCGTGCCATCGGCGTTGCCCCAGCTTGCGCATGTTACGAAAACATGCGATGTGTTACGTCTCGAATAAGCTTTCAGGCCTAGTATGCCGCGCTCGGCCCTCGTTTCATAGAGTTGTCCACGAATCGCGTGCGGGCGACCGCGCGGCCAAGACTAGGGAGGGCACGTATGAACACCAACATTTCTAGGCGCAACTTCGTCAAGAGCACTGCCGTCGCGGGCATTGGTCTTGGCCTTGCAGCCTGCGGCGGGAACTCCGCCTCTTCTGGCTCCAGCTCCGACACCATCAAGGTTGGCCTCATAGGCCCGTATACCGGTGACGTGGCCCAGTACGGCCTTGCCTGCCGCTACGGCGCAGGGCTCTACGTCAAGCAGGTCAACAACAACGGCGGCATCAACGGCAAGCAGGTCGAGCTTGACACCCAGGACGAGAAGGGCGATGCCACCGAGGCCGTCAACGTGTACAACAAGCTTGTCGAGGACGGCGTCGTGGGCATCGTCGGCGACGTGACCTCTACTCCCACCATCGCCGTGGCGCAGGCCTCCGTTGCCGACAACATGCCGTGCGTGACGCCTTCCGCCACCGCCGCGGACGTCATCTCCTACGGCAACAACTACTTCCGCGCCTGCATCACCGACCCGTACCAGGGCAGGCTCATGGCCGACTTCGCCGCTGACCAGGGCTACAAGACCGTGGGCGTGATCTACAACCAGGGTGGCGACTACGAGCAGGGCGTTGCCGACGCCTTCGCCGAGGAGGCCGGCAAGAAGGGCATCACCATCAGCGACTCCGAGGGCTATCCCTCTGGCGCCACCGACTTCAACTCCCAGCTCACCAACATCATCGCAACCAATCCCGACGCGATCTTCTCGCCCAACTACTACCAGGACGACGGCAAGATCATCACCCAGGCAAGGAAGCTTGGCTACAAGGGCGTCTTCATGGGCGCTGACGGCTGGTCCAACATCGTGGGAGGCGATGAGGAGTACGCGAGCGCCGAGGACCTCGAGGGCTGCTACTACGACTGCTCCTTCGTGTCCGAGAACACCGACTCCAAGGTCCAGGACTTCATCAAGGCCTACAAGGACGAGTACGGCGATACGCCGTCGAACTTCTGCGCCCTTGGCTACGATGCTGCGATGATCCTCCTCAATGCCATCGAGACGGTCGAGAAGGGCGGCAAGGCCACCTACGGCACCGATGACTACAGGAAGGCCGTCATCGATGCCATTGCCTCCGGCACCGCCAACGGCGTCACCGGTGACATCTCCTACTCCGGTACCGGCGACCCCGTCAAGTCCACCCTGATCATCACCTTCAAGGATGGCAAGCAGGAGGTCTTCAAGACCATCGAGGGCGAGTAAACCCGCGGTACGGTGATTTGGAGGGAAGCGCCGGGTGCGCAGGATGCCCGGCGCTTCCTGAGTTTTATTGGACAGGTTCAAGAGAGAGGAAGTGTTGTGCCGTGACGATACTGACGCAGGTGCTCAATGGCCTTCAGCTGGGCAGCATCTACGCGCTCGTCGCCCTGGGCTACACGATGGTGTATGGCATCATCTTGCTGCTCAACTTTGCCCATGGCGACATCATTATGGTCGGCGCCTACATTTCGTGGATTGTCATGAGCCAGCTGGGGCTGAACCCAGTGCTCGCAATGGTCCTTTCCGTTGTGGGGTGCGCCGGCTTGGGCGTGCTTATCGACAAGGTTGCCTACCAGCCGCTGCGCGAGGCACCGCGCATGAGCCTGCTCATCACCGCAATCGGCGTCTCGTACTTCCTCGAGAATGGCGCCCAGCTGGTCTTTGGTGCCGACGCCAAGGTGGTTCCCGAGTACTTCGACCTGCCCAACCTGAGCATCGGCGGGGCGTCACTCTCTGCAAACGCCATCCTCACCATCGTCGTGACGGCCGCCTCGACCATCGTGCTCAATATTCTGGTGCAGAGGACCAAGCTGGGGAAGGCCATGCGTGCCGTCTCCGAGGACATGGGCGCCGCGCGCCTCATGGGCATTAACGTGAACAACACCATTTCGTTCACGTTTGCCGTGGGCTCTGCCCTCGCGGGCATCGGTGCCGTGCTCTATAGCATGGCGTACGCGCAGGCCACACCGACCATGGGCATCATGCTGGGCACGAAGGCGTTCGTCGCGGCAGTTCTCGGCGGCATTGGCTCCATTCCGGGCGCCGTCATTGGCGGTCTGCTCGTGGGCTTTGCCGAGGTGTTTGTCTCGGCCATCGGCCTCTCTGTTTGGCAGGACGCCGTGGTGTTCTTGCTCCTGATCATCGTCCTCGTGGTGAGGCCCACCGGTATTCTGGGCCGCTCGATGACCGAGAAAGTCTAAGGGGGAGCCGTGACTGCATCTAGGGCAACAACTGCACAGGCAGGCACGCCGGCTGTCTCCGGCTATCGCAGCCTCTCCATGCCTATGCGCTACCTGATCAATGCCGTTCTCGTCGTTGCGTTCCTCGTCGTGGGCGAGCTCATGATTGACGGCGGCGTGATAAGCCGTTACCAGACGGGCGTCATCGAGCAGATCGGTATCTACATCATCCTGGCCGTCTCGCTCAACATCGCCACGGGCTACCTGGGTCAGCTCCCGCTTGGCCATGCCGGCTTCATGTCAGTGGGCGGCTACTCGTGCGCCATCTTCATCATGAGGATGATGGACGTCGTCGGCGTGACGACGCGTGACTTCGCCACCGGCAGCCCTGCTGCCGTGGGTCTCTTTGTGCTCGGCATCATCTTTGGTGGTTTTTGCGCCGCTGTCTGTGGCCTTGTCATCGGTGTTCCCGCGCTGCGCCTCAAGGGCGATTACCTGGCCATCATTACGCTTGGCTTTGCCGAGATCATCCGCGTGGTCATGCAGAACATCGACGGCGTGCTGGGCTTCACGCTTACGGGTGGCGCCAAGGGCTTGACGGGCATACCCTCGTACACGAACTTCCTGAACACCTTTGTCGTGGTGGTCATCTCGCTCTTCCTGATTCACACCATGATGAAGTCGCGCCATGGCCGCGACGTTCTCTCCATCCGCGACAACGAGATCGCGGCTGAGTCGTGTGGCGTCAACACCACGTACTACAAGGTGCTTGCCTTTGTGGCGTCCGCGTTCTTTGCCGGCGTTGCTGGCGGCCTGTACGCGGGATGCATTGGCGTTATGGCGCCTGCGAAGTTTGGCTTCATGAAGTCCATCGAGATTCTGGTCATGGTCGTTCTCGGCGGCATGGGCTCGATGCTTGGCTCCGTCATCTCCGCGACGGTCCTCACCATCCTGCCCGAGGCCCTGCGCGCCGTCTCCGACTACCGCATGGTTGTCTATGCCGTCGTGCTGGTCCTGGTCATGATCTTCCGTCCCGAGGGCCTTCTCGGCGACTATGACTTCTCGATGTCGCGCGTGATCGAGCGCGTCATGAACCACGGCAAGCGCCCGGAGGATTTCTCCCGCGCAGCGGCGTCGGCCGTCGAGACCGTCGCGGGGCCTGCTGTCGTGCCTGCGGCGGCTGCGCCAACCTCCGAGAAGGATAGCGGGAAGGAGGCCGACACCCATGAGTAACGACGAGACCAGGGTGGCCGAGGCCACCCCTGTCGGGAATGGCGCGGCTGCGTCACCCAAGCGCCGCCACCGCTCTGTGCTCGTGCAGATGGAGACCCCCAACCTCGTGCCCGAGCGCGACCTCGGCAAGATGCCCGTGCTTCAGGCGGAGCACCTCGGCATCGACTTTGGCGGACTTACCGCTGTCGACGACTTCAACATCGCCATGGGTCGTACCGAGATCTCTGGCCTTATCGGGCCCAACGGTGCAGGCAAGACCACGATCTTCAACCTGCTCACCAACGTGTACAGGCCTACGCGCGGAACCGTTCTGCTCGACGGCTACGACACCGCCGGCAAGAGCGTGATTGAGGTCAACAAGATGGGCATCGCCCGCACCTTCCAGAACATCCGCCTCTTCAACAAGATGACGGTTGAGGAGAACGTGCTGGTTGGCCTTGGCAACTCCATGTCGACGCACCTCCTCACCGACATCTTCCGTCTTCCCAAGCACTGGAAGCAGGAGGCCGAGTTCCACGACAAGGCGATGGACCTTCTCGGCATCTTCAACATGCAGAGCCTGGCCCGCGAGCGTGCCGGCAACCTTCCGTACGGTGCCCAGCGCAGGCTTGAGATCCTGCGCGCGCTTGCGACCAACCCCAAGGTCCTGCTTCTCGACGAGCCTGCGGCCGGCATGAACCCCGCCGAGACCGAGGAGCTCATGGAGAACATCGAGAAGATCCGTGACGACTTCCAGATTGCCATCCTGCTCATCGAGCACGACATGAGCTTCGTGATGGGCATCTGCGAGGTTATCGGCGTCCTGGACTACGGACGCATCATCGCGAAGGGCACGCCCGAGGAGATCCAGAACGACCCCAAGGTCATCGAGGCCTACCTCGGCAAGCAGGGGGTGAAGTAGATGACCATGCTCTCCGTGCAGGACCTGCACGTCTCGTACGGTGCCATCAAGGCCGTCAAGGGCATCTCGTTCGACATCGACGAGGGCGAGGTCGTCACCCTTATCGGTGCGAATGGTGCCGGTAAGTCGACCACGCTTAACACCGTTGCTGGTCTTATCAAGCCGGACTCCGGCAGCATCAAGTTCAACGGCGAGGAGCTCGTGGGCATCAGGCCCCACAAGATCGTCGAGCGCGGCCTTGCCCTTTGCCCCGAGGGACGCCGTGTGTTCACGCACATGACCGTCTCCGAGAACCTCGACATGGGTGGCTACACGCGCACCGACGCGGAGAACAACGAGACGCTCGAGGTTGTCTACGAGCACTTCCCGCGCCTGAAGGAGCGCACGAACCAGATGGCCGGCACGCTTTCTGGCGGTGAGCAGCAGATGCTTGCCATGGGGCGCGCACTTATGAGCCGGCCTAAGCTCCTTATGCTGGACGAGCCCTCGATGGGCCTGGCGCCCATTCTGGTTGACGAGATCTTCGAGATCATCCAGGCGCTCAACAAGAGCGGGACCACGATTCTTCTGGTCGAGCAGAACGCCAACATGGCGCTTAAGGTTGCCGCGCGCGGCTACGTGCTCGAGACCGGCAAGATCGTGAAGACCGGTACCGGCGCCGGACTTCTCGTGGATGACGACGTCCGCAAGGCCTACCTCGGCGGATAGTTTCCCGAGAGTTCATCTCTGCTTTGGTGATGAGACAAGGGGACAGTCCCTTTGCCTCATCATCTTTGTCTCGAGTTTTTGTCGCCGCCTATGGTAGATGTACGTAACAGCCGTATCTCTAACCGTTCAAAACGACCCTTTCACCGACTGAAATTGAATTATTAGTAATAGTCCACACCATCAGGGCACATTGAAGTCGTCGGGCACTTGAAGAATGGAAGATATAATGCGTTCGAATTCACTGAGAATGTCACTCTGGGTATTGAGCCGGTGCAAGAGGACTTGAGATCAAAAGTACTTGCAAGATCCAACATCAATCTTGGCAATGGAAGTATATGCTCGTTACCAGCGTCTACTACGGTTAGGGGGATGACATGCCGGAAATTCTGATCCTTGTTGTTGTGGCAATTGTTGTTGTCGCCTTAATTTTGGGTGTGCCTCACCTTGTCCGCGCGATAGAGGAGTACAAGCGCGCTGCAAAGTGAGCGTGCTGAGAAATGCTGGTCTGTGATACGCCGATGCCCGGCAATGCTCGCGATGGTGATGCGTCGCGAGCATTTTTTGTCTCGTGAGACAAAGAGACAGAGACAAAGGGACGGTCCCTATGTCTCATCACTACGCATCGGCCCCGCGCCCATCGGGTACAATCGGTTGCCGTTGTCAGCCAATGAGACAAAGTGAGACAGAGAGACTGTCCCTCTGTCTCATCGTTTCGAGAGGGGGGCATCGGTGCGTTTCGCGAGCGTCGCGCTCGACATACCCACGCGCGCCCTTGAGGGCACGTTCGACTATGCCATCCCCGAGGCCATCGAGGACCAGGTGGTCGTTGGCACCACGGTGCTCGTGCCCTTCTCGCACAGAAGTGCCGTGGGCTACGTGCTTGCCACCTCCGACGAGCCGCCCACAGACATCCCCCCAGCGCGGCTGCTCGCGGTGGCACAGGTGCTCGCGCCCTCGGCCTTTGGCCCGCACTCTGCGGCCGTTGCCCGCTGGATCGCGCACGAGTACGCTTGCCCGCTCGCAGACGCCGTACGGCTCTTCCTCCCCCCCGGCCAGAAGGTCCGCGTGACCCGCGAGTCGCCGGACGCCCCGTGGGAGCTTGTCGCCGAGAAGGCCGTACCCGCCGACGCCCGCTGGGTCTCTCTGGCCCCCGGCGCAAAGGGCTTCGAGCCCGCACGCAATGCGAGTCGCCAGCGAGCGGTGCTCGAGGCCCTCTCTGCCGGGGCCATGCGCCTGGCGGAGCTCTCGGCCACCATCCCCGGCGCCTCGTCGGTTGTGAATGCTCTGGCAAGGCGCGGCATCGTGAGCGTCGAGACGCGTCGTCAGATCCGCGGGGGAGAGGCCACCACGCTCTCCTCGGCGCAGGCCACAAGACCGGAGCTCCTCACGGCCGGCCAGCTCGCGGCCGTTGCCGCCATCGACGAGGCACGCTCCCGCGCGGCTGGCGACGTGGTCCTCGTCGACGGCGTGACCGGGTCTGGCAAGACCGAGGTCTACCTCGAGGCCATCGAGAGAACCCTCGCCACTGGCAAAGGCGCGCTCGTCCTTGTGCCTGAGATCTCGCTCACGGCGCAGACCGTGGGTCGCTTTCGCTCGCGCTTTGGCGACGACGTGGCGGTTCTCCACTCGCGTCTCTCGACCGGCGAGCGCTTCGACCAATGGGACCTTGTGCGCCAGGGGGCCGTCCGCGTGGTGGTGGGCGCGCGCTCCGCGCTCTTCGCGCCGCTTGCCAACGTGGGCCTCATCATCATCGACGAGGAGCACGAGTCCTCCTACAAGCAGGACTCGAGCCCGCGCTACCACGCGCGCGAGGTCGCAGCGCGTATGGCCAAGGAGTGGGGCTGCACGCTGGTGCTTGGCTCGGCTACGCCCTCGCTCGAGAGCCTCTATCGCTGTGAGGTGGGCTCGTGGTGCGGCGCCCACTGGACGCGCGTCGAGATGCCCGAGAGGCCCGGCGGCGCCGTGTTGCCAAAGGTCACCATCGTAGACATGGCGTCGCAGTTCAGGGGCGGATCGCGCTCGGTCTTCTCGGAGCCCCTGCGTCGTGCCCTCGAGGGAGTGGCCGTTCGGCGCGAGAAGGCCGTCTTGCTTCTCAACAGGCGAGGGTTCGCTAACTTCCTCATGTGCCGCGAGTGCGGGTGCGTGCCCGAGTGTCCACACTGCTCGACGGCCCTTACATACCACGAGCGTACGCACTCGCTCATATGCCACTCCTGTGGCCGCAGCTGGCCCGTGCGCGCCTACCCCGACCCGTCTACGCGCTGCCCCAACTGTGGCAGCCGCTACCTCGGTGCCTATGGTGTGGGCACCCAACGCGTCGAGGACGAGCTTGCCGTGCTCTTGCCTGAGGGGGTCGAGGTCATCCGCATGGATGCAGACACCACGCGCACGAAGGGTGCCCACCAGCGCCTGCTCGAGCGCTTTGATGCGGCGGAGTGCGCCGTACTTGTGGGCACGCAGATGATAGCCAAGGGCCTCGACTTCCCCGAAGTCACGCTCGTGGGGGTCATAAACGCAGACACCATGCTCAAGCTGCCGGACTTCCGCGCCGCCGAGCGCACCTATGACCTCCTGGAGCAGGTGGCCGGCCGTGCCGGCAGGGGAGGACACCCCGGAGAGGTTGTCATCCAGACATACTGGGCCACACATCCGGCAATGCGCGCGGTCCTCTCGCACCGTCGAAGCGTCTTTCTCGTGCCAGAGCTCGAGGAGCGCAAGGAGGCCTCATACCCTCCGTTCTCGCGCCTTGCTAACGTGCTCGTGTGGGGGAGAAATGCCCGTGCTGTGGGAAACACCTCGGCCAAGATGGCGGACGCGTTGCGCGAGAAGGTCGGCGACCTTTCGGGTTGGGAGGTCTTGGGACCTGCGGACTGTGTCAAGGCGCGCGTGAAGGACAGGTCCCGCCGTCACGTCATGGTGAAGGCCCCTCTCGACGCCGACCTGGGTGGCGTGGTGTCTGAGTGCGCTGCAGGGATTGGCCGTGGGATGGGTATTAACATGGCATTGGACATTGACGCCTACGACCTCATGTAGGCAAAGACATGCTCGCGCGGCGCTGTCGCGCTGTATTGGAGGAGCTATGAACCCGCTCGATGACATTGTGCTCTCGCCCGCACCCGTGCTTTCTGAGGAGTGCGCACCTATCGACAAGATCGATGACGAGATTCGTGAGCTTGCCAAGCGCATGCTGCGCGACATGTATGCCGCAGACGGATGTGGCCTCGCTGCTCCGCAGGTGGGCGTCGCAAGGCAGCTCGTCGTTATCGACGTTGAGTGGTCGGGCAAGGGCTCCAAGAAAAACCCGTACGTGCTCATCAACCCTAAAATCATCACGGCGGATGGGCCCGAGCGCACCATGGGCGAGGGTTGCCTTTCCTTCCCCGGCATCACCGTGGATGTCAAGCGCCCCAGCCATGTGGTGGTGCAGGCGCTCAGCCTCGACGGCGACCTCATGCAATACGAGGCAGCCGACAACCTGCTTGCTGTGTGCCTGCAGCACGAGATTGACCACCTGCATGGTGTGACCATGATCGATCACCTCTCGCCCTCGGTGCGCGTGCGCGCGATGTCCGAGTACCAAGACGCGCTCGAGGCCGGTGCGCGCCCCGGTGACGTGGGAGCTGGGGAGGACTAGCATGCGCATCGTCTTCATGGGCACCCCCGAGTTTGCGGTACCGTCGCTCGAGGCTCTTGCTGCCGCGCATGACGTTACGCTCGTGGTGACGCGACCGGACGCCGTTCGCTCGCGTGGGAAGAAGCTCGAGCCCTCGCCGATAAAGGCCCGTGCGCTTGGGCTGGGCCTTCCCGTGCTCGAGACAAGGCGTATGGACGCCGAGGCAATCGATGCCGTGCGGGCGGTCGCACCAGACCTCATCTGCGTGGTGGCATTTGGCTGCATCCTGCCCGACGAGCTTCTCGCCGTGGCGCCCTTGGGTGCCATCAACGTGCACGGCTCGCTTCTGCCGCGCTGGCGTGGTGCGGCCCCCATCCAGCGGGCCATTCTCGCCGGTGACGAGCGTACGGGCGTCTCGATCATGCGTGTGGCGCACAATCTGGACGCGGGCGCGTGGTGCCGCCAGGTGTCCGTGCCTGTTGGCACCAAGACGGCAAGCCAGCTCTTTGACGAGCTTGCACGGATTGGTGCCCACGAGCTGGTTGCAGCGGTGGCGCAGATTGCTGATGGTACGGCGACCTGGCACGAACAGAACCCAGCCCTGGTTACGATTGCCGAAAAGGTCAAGAAGGGCGAGATGCGCCTCGACCCGTTCGACGCATGTGCGACAAACGCCCTGCGCATCCAGGCGTCGACCGATGCTGCGCCGGCACGCTGCCAGGTTGCGGGCAAGGGTGTGCGCATCGTGCTTGCTGCCGTTGCCGGGGACGACGCACCGCACGTTGCCACGGGAGACGTCGCCCTCGGCCACGGGCGTGTGTTCCTCGGCTGCGCCGATGGTGTGCTTGAGCCGCTGCGCGTGAAGCCCGACGGCAGGCGCGAGATGGATGCCTCCGCCTGGGTCCAGGGCCTGCGTGCTACCGACGGTGCCACCTGGGGGCGTGCCTAGCGCATGGCCTCTCTTTCACCCGCCCGCATCGCAGCCGCGGACGTTCTCTCCCGCGTGAGGCGCAGAAACGCCCGTGCACGCGACCTGCTGCGTGTCTCGGCACCTGTGGCTCGCCTGACGCCTGCCGATCGTGCGCTGGCAACCAGGCTTACCCTAGGGGCCGTTCGCGCCTCAGGCGCCATCGACGCACTTCTCGACGCACACCTGCGCCGCGGCCACCTCGAGCCGCGCGTGCGAGATGCGCTGCGCATCTCGGCCCTCGAGCTCCTGTGGCTCGCGACGCCCGTGCCTGTGGCGCTGAGCCAGGGGGTCGAGCTTGTGCGGCGCGTCTCTCCTCGTGGTGCGGGCCTTGCCAACGCGGTGCTTCACCGTGTGGCGGAGGAGGACGTGCCTGCGCTCGCCCAAGCCCGCAAGCGCGTGGAGAGCGGAAGCTGCACCACTTCCGATATCGCGCTTGTTGCCGCGCTCCCGGCATGGCTTGCGGGCGAACTGGTGGTCTCGCTGGGAATCGAGGGCGCGTGCCACATGGCGCTCTCTGCTATGGAGGCCCCTGGGGCCTACGTGGCCGGAAACGCCTGCCTGCACGACGATGACGAGGCCGAGCGGCTCCTCTCCGCAGCCGGCCTCATCCCGCGCGCTACCTGCCTTCCCGGGTGCCTCACGCTGTTCTCGGCTGCGGGCCTTGCCAAGTCTGGGCTGGTGGACGCGGCAGACGTTGTTCCTGCGGACATGGCGGCGCAGGTCGTGGCCTGGCTTGCCTCGCCTGCGCCTTCCACGCGCATGCTGGAAGTCGGGCAGGGGAGAGGCACCAAGTCACTACTGCTCGAGTGCTGTGCGCAGCGGCGTGGTGGGCTTGCGCAGCTCTCCGCGGTCGAGCTCGAGGCATTCAAGGTTGCCGTGTCGCGTGCACGCATGGAGCGAGCGGGCCTTGGCGCCTTTGTGACCTGCACTGCGTTTGACGGATGTCGTCTTGGCGAGCAGGACCTTCCGCAGGAGATTGCGGGTTCTTTCGACTCCGTGCTTGTTGACGCGCCCTGCTCGGGGACGGGTACGCTTCGCCGCCACCCAGAGATTGCCTGGTCACTCCAGGAGTCCGCGGTTCATGTGGAGGGCCGCTCGCTTCCGGAGCTTCAGCTGGCGATGCTCCAGGCGGCTTCCGAGCGCGTTGGGGCCGGTGGTACGCTGGCATATGCGACCTGCTCAGAGCTTCGCGAGGAGGACGAGGGCATTGTTGCGGCCTTCCTGGCAAGCCCCAAAGGCGCGCGCTTCTCGCTTGTGAGCCCGCGCGCGACACCCGCCTTCGCCGCGCTGCCGCCTGAGGCCCAGGGTCTGGTAGCCACCATGATTGGCGACGATGGCATGCTGCGCACCTCTCGCGCGGACAGTGCGGATTTGCCGCTTGATGGGCACTTTCTGGCGCTTCTCATGTGTGCGGTATAGGGGCTCGCGACGCGGCCGGACGGGCGGGAAGTTGGGTTGGTGCGTACGCTCATCCCTGCGTTTCTGCCGATTCCGCCCTTGGGAGTTATGAGCTGTCAAAAAGGCGATGGCGTGCGTACGCATGACCCCGCACTTTTGGCAAGACCCCTGCGTTTGCCCAGTTGGGCGGGAGGGACTTGGCAATAGGTGGGGGTAGTGCGTACGCACGACCCGGGTTTCTCGCCAGCGGACGGCCCTATGGGGTCCAATCTGGTAGAAGCCAGAGGTGGTGCGCGCACCTTCGGGTTTCCTGCCGCCGGAGACTCCACCAGAGGGCGAGCGCAGCCCCATCCCTCTTTATCCACAGATCTGCGATTCTCTTCATTCTCAATGGCATACTGTCTGGCTTCGGACTATTATGGCTCACGCATTGTTCGAAATCGTACTAGTTTGGGGTGCTACATGCCGGACGAGCAGTTTGGCATTGCGGAGGCGGAGGGAGTTCCCGTTCCTACGGTCCGTGATATGGATATCGCTTGCCAAGAGGTCAATCGCCTCTACTATGAGATTTCAAAGGGGTGCGGCGTCTCCGAGACCGCGTGCTGGATTCTCTTTGATGTGCTGGTCGCGGGTGGCAGCTGCCCTCAGAGCACCTTTGCCAGCATGCACTCGCTTTCGCGTCAGACGGTGAGCTCCACCATGAAGTCGCTTGTCGCACGGGGCCTGGTCTCGCTCGACTATGGCGAGGAGGACCGCAGAAGCAAGGTCGTGAGCCTCACTGCCAAAGGGCGGGCGTTTTGCGCCCGTCGCATCGAGCCTGCGCTTCGCGCCGAGCAGCGCGCCTTCGAGACCCTTTCCAAAGGCGAGCGCACCCAGTTCGTGGGCCTTGTCCGCCGCTATGCCGCGGCTGTCTCCGCCGAGGTGCGGGCCCTGCGTGACGTGACATCCGACGAGGCGAACAGAACGAAGGCATCCGATGTCAGCCGATTGTGACTACAGCAGGCGTGCGTCATGGAGGGTCTTGTCCGGTCTCATCCGCCCGCATCGCGGTCTGGCCGTGGCAGCTCTCGCGCTCTTGCTTGCCGACGTCGTAGGCATGCTGCTCGTTCCAACGCAGCTTGCAGCTCTTGTGAACGTTGCTGTGGGAAGCCACGATACCGCCGAGCTTACCTCGCACGGGCTGGCCATGCTCGCCGCCGCTGTGCTGGGTTCGGGCGGTTGCGTGGCATCGTACTGGGCTATCTCGCGCCTTGCCGCCTACGTGGGACGAGACCTGCGCATGGCTGTCTACAAGAAGTCCCTTGCGCTCTCGGGCACCGACTTCAACGCGTTTGGCACGGGCTCCATGATCACGCGCACGCTCTCCGACGCCAACGTGGTGCAGCAGACCCTGCTCATGACGTTCATGATGGCCTTTCCGGCACCTGTGACCTGCGCGGTTGCCATCATCCTGGCGTATGGCATCGATCCTGTCATGGGACGGATGCTCCTGGTTGTGACGCTGGCGATGCTTGCCATCTGCGTCTTGGCTATTGCCAAGGCCACACCGATCTTTCTTGCCATGCAGGGATTCATCGACCGCATGAACTCCCGCCTGCGCGAGGTTGTGACGGGCACCCGTGTCATCCGCGCCTTTGGCAAGGAGGAGCACGAGCGTGCCCGCCTGGACGAGACCTTCGGGGACTACGCGAGCAACGCCATCCGCGTCAACATGCTGTTCTCGGTGACGGACTGCACAACGTTTTTCCTGATGAACATCGTGGAGGTGCTCGTGATGTGGCTGGGTGCCGACCGCGTGGGCGCGGGTGCCATGCAGATCGGCTCCATCTCTGCGTTACTCGAGTATGCCATTCTCATCATGTTCTTCATGATGATGGCGCAGTTTGCGATCATCCAGGTGCCCCGTGCGCTCTCGTGCCTCACTCGTGCGGCCACCGTGCTTGACTCCGTACCCACCGTGACGGAGCCCGAGAAACCAAAGCCCCTGGCAACACCAGCGGATCCCCGACCCGGCGACGAGGTCGCACGCTTCTCACACGCAAGCTTCCGCTTTGCGGACGCCGATGAGGACACCCTGCATGACCTCGACTTCTCCGTGAGGCGCGGCGAGGTCACGGCCATCATGGGCAACACGGGCTCGGGAAAGTCCACCGTGGCCAAGATGCTTCTGCGCTTCCACGACGTCACGAAGGGCGAGCTCGACGTGCTTGGGCGTGACGTTCGCGAAGTCACCCAGCATGACCTGCGCGCCCACATTGCCTACGTCCCGCAGCAGGCCTGGCTCTTCTCGGGAACGATCGCCGAGAACCTCCGCGATGGCAATGCCGCCGCCACAGACGACGAGCTCTGGCACGCCCTCGACGTGGCCCAGGCGAGCTTCGTGCGAGAACTGCCCGATGGCCTTGCCACGCGCGTCGCACAGGGAGGCTCGAACTTCTCGGGCGGCCAGCGGCAGCGGCTTGCGATTGCCCGTGCGCTCGTGCGTCGCGCCGACCTCTACGTCTTCGACGACTCCTTCTCGACGCTCGACTACAAGACCGACGCGGCGCTGCGTCACGCCCTTGCAGGCGAGCTTGACAACGAGGCCGTGGTCATCATCGCCCAGCGCGTGAGCACGGTGCGCCATGCGGCGCAGATTGTGGTTCTGGGCGACGGGCGTGTGGTGGGTCGCGGGACTCACGGGGAGCTTATGGAGACGTGCCCGGCCTACCGCGACATTGTCGAGTCCCAGACGAGAGGAGGTGCGACTGCCAATGAGTGACGAGAAGAGCCACCGGCTCGATGGGCTCGACGAAGAGCGTCCGCATGACGCTCGGGGAACGGCGCGGCGACTGTGGATTTCCGCTGGCAGCCAGCGCTGGCGCCTTGTGGTGGCTACCGTCTGCGCCGTCGTGTACGTTGCCGCAAGCCTGGGAGCGGCTGCCTACAGCGCCTATGTGGTCGATGTCTTGTGGGCAGACATCCAGGCGAGCCTTGGCCGCGGCGAGGCATTTCTCGTGGGTTTTGACAGCGGTGGCCGAGAAGTGCTCATCTACCTGGGCATCTGGACCTGCGCTTGGGTCTTCTACAGCGTGCAGTCGCTCGTGACGGCAAGCTTTGCCGAGCGTCTCAACCTGCTTTTGCGCAAGGAGATTGCCGCAAAGCTCGGGAGGCTTCCCCTCTCGTACTTTGACGCCCACCAGCCAGGTGACACCATCAGCCGAGCGACCAACGATCTGGACAAGGTCTCCGAGGTGCTGCAGCGAGGGTTGCTCCAGCTCATCGTTGCCTTTACCACCCTGGTGGGCGCGATTGTCCTCATGCTGCTCTCGAATGCCGCCTTGGCGCTCGTGTTCTGCGCGTTTGCCGCAGCGGCCACGGCAGTCACGAAGTTCGCTGCGCGCCGCACGCTGGACGCGGCGGCCGAGCGCCAGGATGCGCTGGGTCGTCTCACGGAGGGCGTCGAGGAGGCCTACTCGGGCCGTGTCGTCATCAAGGCGTTTGGCGTGGAGGGTGCGAGCCTTGAGGCCATCGCGGATCGCGCCGAGAAGGTGGCGGCGACAAGTGCCCGAGCAGACTTTCTCACCAACGCCATCTCGCCCGCGATCCGCTTCCTCGTGCGACTCTCGCAGGTTGGCATTGGCCTTGCTGCCGGAGTGCTTGTGGCAGGCGGACAGATGACGGTCGGCTCGTTCCAGGCGTTCTTCCAGTACGTGACCCAGGCGTCAGAGCCGCTCACGCAGCTCGGCTTTACGGTTAACATGCTGCAGGGCGCCCTCGCTGCCGCGGAGCGCGTCTTTGCGCTGCTCGACGCCACCGAGGCCAAGTCGGATCCCGAGGCGCCTCTTGCGCTCCCGCAGCCGGTGCGGGGCCGTGTTGCCTTCGAGTACGTTCGCTTTGGCTACTCGCCTGACGCGCCGCTCATGCGCGACGTCTCGCTTGTGGCCGAGCCGGGCGAGAAGATCGCCATCGTCGGCGCGACGGGTGCGGGCAAGACCACCCTCATCAACCTGCTCATGCGCTTCTATGAGGTCGGCGGCGGGCGCATCACGCTCGATGGGGTGGATACCAGGCTTCTGTGTCGAAGCGACCTACGGCGCGAGTTTGGCATGGTGCTGCAGGACGCATGGATCTTCGAGGGGACCATTGCCGAAAACATTGCCTACGGCAGGCCTGGGGCAACGTGCGAGGAGGTCGAAGCGGCTGCTCGCGCGGCGCATGTGGACTTCTTCGTGCGTACGCTCCCGCACGGTTACGACACGCTGCTCGCCGATGGTGGCGAGAACGTAAGCCAGGGCCAACGTCAGCTTCTGACCATTGCGCGCGCCATGCTCACCGACCCAGCCATGCTTATCCTGGACGAGGCAACCTCAAGTGTTGACACCCGCATCGAACAGGCCATCGTTCGTGCGATGGAGGCCGTCATGGAGAATCGCACGAGCTTCGTGATCGCGCACCGGCTCTCGACCATCGTCGATGCCGACCTCATCCTCGTTATGGACCACGGCACCATCATCGAGCAAGGGACGCACGAGTCGCTTCTCGCCAAGGGTGGCGCATACGCGTCTCTCTACCATAGCCAGTTTGCGTGAGACAAGGGGACAGCCCCCTTGTCTCATTCGCCAATCTCGTCAGGCCAAACTGCGCTTTCGGGCATGGTCGCATCGCAGCTTGCGATGTCAGATGGGATGGAGTCGTCGCTTGCCAAGAGCTCGCTTATGGTAACGAAGGTGTATCCCTGTGACTGGAGCGTATCGATGATTTGAGGCAGCGCCTCGACATCCTGGTCTCGGTTGCCGCCGCCGTCGTGCATCAGGATGATGCTTCCGGGCTTTACGCCTGTGGTGGCGTTAGAGACGATCCGGCCTGCGCCTGGTAGCCGCCAGTCCTCGGTGTCGATGTCCCAGCGCACGGAGACCGTCGCCACGCCCTGCGTGGAGAGCCAGGTCTTCTGCGTGAAGCTCCCGTAGGGCGGGCGGAACGCCGTGGTCTTCACGCCCGTGGCGTTTTCTATGGACGAGAAGGATGACGTCAGCTGGTCGAGAACCGTCTGCGCGTCCGAGTTCCTGAGGTCGGGGTGGTCATAGGAGTGGCTGCAGATCTGGGAGCCGGCATCCACGATGGCCTTGGCGGCACTGGGATTTGCGTCCACCTCCTTACCCAGGCAGAAGAAGGTTGCCTTGACACCTTTCGCCTTGAGGATCTCCAGGTACTGACTGGTGTACTGGCTCGGGCCATCATCAAAGGTGAGAGCCACAAGCCTCTTGTTGCCTGCCGGCTGGACGTCCTTCACGGTGACGATGCAATCCTGGCCCTGCTGGTAGACCGTGCCGTCGGCTTGCTCGCCAGACTCCTGGCCGGTAAGCACGTCCTTTACGGTGGTAGACCCCCACTGCGAGATGTAGTTGATGGCGCCCACGTTGCCCTCCATGAGGAGCCTTGGCGCCTGGTTCACGGTCTCGGTGGTGTAGGGCTCCGTGCGGTCGCCTCCGTCATCGATGGAAATGCGCTCGCCGCCGGACACCTTGTAGACGCTTGCCTCGTCGTAGGGGGTGTCCTTGTCGTTGATGGTGACCGAGTAGGGATGGCCTCCGCCCTCGGCAAGGACGTTTCCGGAGACGCTTACGTAGTTGCCCGATGCGGTCTGGATGTTCTCGTCCTGCTTGATCTGGTCAATCGTGGTGCCTACGGTCACGCTTTGGAGCGTTCCGTTCACGGTCACTTGCACTGGGCGAAGCTTTGTCCACCAGAAGAAGCCTCCGCCCAAGATTGCTGCGAGGACCAGCAGCGGGACGAGCGTTCGTGCCACAAAGCGCCTGCCGCCTCTGTCGTGTCCGTTTTGGCCGCTGCCTTCGGACATCACGTTTGCGTTGCCAGTGGGGATAAAGCCTGCGTCCTTCCCAACAAGCCCAAAGCCCTGCTTTTGCTCGGTGCCCACTGTCCTCTTGGATGGGGTCCTCTCATCATTTGTGTCAGACATGCTGCCTCCGGAACTCACGTCCGTCTCGTGTGTCGATAGCGCCTTGCCGTGTCGAAGAGCTTAGCCCGACGTCCGCGAGAGACTACCTTAGTTTACTTTATGGCTGCCAAGCCAATATACTCTCCCCCTGATTCTAAGGGAACCCGATGCGTCATATGCGCCCAAAGATGGGCTTGGGCGCAAGTTGTCGGGCTGACCTGGCGCGGGCGAGTTTGACCCGTCCGCCGTACAGCTCATCGGGGCGAGGGCGCGACACAGTCCAAGGCCCCCGTCGAGAAGCGACGGGGACCTTGGACTGCTGCATGTTGCCTGGGGTACGGATTCTCTGTACCGCGAGAGCTACTTCCCTCGCTGGTCGGTGTTATAGAACCCCGATCCCTGGAAGACAATTCCCGAGGTCTCGAACACGCGCTCGGCCTCGTGGCCGCACTTGGGGCAGTTCACCTTGGGATGAGCGCTCATGGGGTGCTCGACCTCGAAAGTCGAACCGCATGAGGGGCATTTGTAATCATAACGAGCCATATTCTTCTTCCTCCGGAAGCTTGGTGCAGATGCTGTATGGTATCTCGGGCGGGCGCGACAGCGTCTAAGCCATGGGATACTTTACCCAACTGGACAGGTTGCTGCCAACTCACGCTGGGCTCGCCTGGGGACAACACCGAATCTGCTCGCGACGTGACGGCTGTGTGCCGCAGGGAGAGACGATGGCTTTCAAGGGTGCCATTTTCGACTGTGACGGAACGCTCATTGACTCCATGCCCATGTGGGGCAGGGTCATGAAAGAGGTCGTTCAGGCCCATGGCATCCAAAGCGCCGGCGATGACTTCTTTCCCCGCATCGAGAAGGTCAGTCTCCTCGACGGCTGCCGGACAATCCACGACGAGCTGGGCGTGCCTGCGTCGCCAGAGGAACTCTACGAGGAAGTCGCAGCCATCGTTCGGCGCCATTACGCGCATGATGTCAAGCTCATGCCCAGGGCCAAGGAGTTTCTCGCGGAGCTTGACGCCGCTGGCGTCCCCATGGTCATCGCGACCTCGACGCCGCTGCGCGAGGTTCGGGTGGCGCTTGAGGTGCACGGCATTTCTCGCTTCTTCAAGGACATCGTGACAACGGAGCAGGTGGGGGAGCGCGACAAGGAATTCCCCGACGTCTATCTTGAGGCGGCTCGGCGCTTAGGCACGCCGGTGGAGGATACCTGGGTCTTTGAGGACGCGCCATTTGGTGTGCGTACCTCCAAGCGTGCGGGCTTTAACGTCGTGGGGCTTATGAATGACCACGACGGTCGAGACGAGAGGGATGTGGAGCCCTGGTGCGACATATACGTGCATGGCTTCGCCGAGCTCTCCGTGGCACTCATCAAGGACTATGCAGCGCCGACGCCGCAGACTGCAGAGGTGCCGTCCGACGCGAATCCGCTGCGTGCCCTTGTGGTGGACGGGTCGCCCACGCCAAGCTCACCGGAGCTGGTCGCGCGACTTGCCGCCGAGGCGGACTACGTTGTCGCAGCGGATTGCGGTGCCGAAACATGCCGGGCAGCCGGCGTGGCGCCAAACGCGTACTGCGGCGACCACGACTCCGTTTCCGCGGCGACAGGTGCCTGGGCGAGCGAGCAGGCTGGCCGCACAATCGAGTTTCCTTCCGAGAAGTACGCCACGGACCTCTCGCTTGCCATCGATTGCGCACGCCATGAAGCTGCGCGACAAGGGCGCCCGCTGCGCCTGACGGTGACCTGCGCGTCTGGCGGGCGTCCGGACCACGCGCTGGGAGTGGTGGGCCTTCTCGCCAGCGCTGCCGACGCCTGGCCCGCGTTGGTGGAGGACTCCTTCGAGATGCGTATTGTCGCCGCTGGGGGCGCGTCGGAGTGGCGGCTTGGCGAGAGGGCAGAGGGCCATACCTTCTCTGCGGTTGCTGTGGCGCCGGGGACGGTGATTAGCGAGTCGGGCATGAGGTGGTGTCTCGAGAAGCGTCCGCTTGGGCTTCTCAACGACCTAGGAATCTCGAACGTGGTGGTGAAGAAGAACGCCGTGGTCTTAGTGAGCTCGGGTGCCGTTGCGGCGTTTTTGTTGAGGTAGGGAGTGCCGGCGTGGCTGGTGGTGGCCGATGCGGCTGGCCCTGGCGACGGCCGGCATGCCGTGCTTTTCGGGCATTTAGGCTCCTCTAAACGGCGAGA
Organism: Tractidigestivibacter sp.; assembly: GCF_057241865.1. Lineage (NCBI taxonomy): Bacteria > Bacillati > Actinomycetota > Coriobacteriia > Coriobacteriales > Atopobiaceae > Tractidigestivibacter > Tractidigestivibacter sp. The sequence goes on along the minus strand of NZ_DBHHPX010000007.1, from coordinate 76,924 downwards.
GTCTGCGGAGCCGTTGTCAAGGCGTGAGAAATCGCCGTTTAAGCATTGCTAACCGTTCGGATTTTGCGGAGCCGTTATCCACCCGTAGAAAATTGCCGTTTAAGTGGGACTAAACGTTCGAGAAACTTCTAAACGGCGAAAAACAACAAGCAACTGGAAAGAAGAAGGCTCGACCAAAAAAGGGGCCGCACCAGAACGGCGCGGCTCCGCGTGTCACATGCAATCCAGAGGACTACCCGCGAACGAGGTTACCCTTCTTGAGGCACCTGGTACAGACGTTCAGCTTCTTGCGCCGGCCGTCGACAACGACGGAGACGCGCTGGATGTTTGGCTTGAACGTGCGAGCAACCGTGCGATGGGAGTGGCTGATGGAATGACCGGCAACGGCGTGCTTGCCGCAGATATCACAAACCTTCGACATGACCTTGACCTCCAAAGTGCGGCGCTCGCGCGCCCGTTAATCAACAAGCCTTGCAAATATACCACTTGGGGTGTTTCTCGCAAGGGATACACACAACTTCTTGGCATTGGCCTCGTCGGCGTTGGGCTGGGACCCGTCGGGCTGAGACCCCCGCCTGCACCCCTCCGCGGGACGGTCACGCGTTTGCACGAGCCTGCGCTATAATCACATGGATTTTGTCGTTTCTATCGCCCCCGCACCCACGAGGGCTTTGAGAGGAGACCCCATGGCCGGTGTCGTTCCGGGAGCGCTCAAAGTTTCTAACGACTGCATTGCAGATCTGGCTGGCTACGCTGCGCTGGAGTGCTACGGTGTCGTTGGCATGGCGCTCATCGACGAGCAGGGCGGCGTCGCTCAGCTCCTGCCCACAAACCGCCTGCGCCGCGGCATCGACGTCAGCGTCACGCCTGATGGTCACCTCTCGGTCGACCTCCATGTCGTTGTCGAGCAGGGCGTCAATATGGCGTCAGTCGTCAACAACCTCACCAGCTCGGTCAAGTTCATCCTTAAGCAGATTGCCGAGCTTGACGACATCAAGGTCACTGTCCACATCGAGGGCCTCCGCTCCAATCGCTAGGCCGCTGAGAAAGAACCGAGGTCCAATAAGATGATTGCGTCAGTCATCCGTACGTGCTTCCCCGTGGCGGCGAACGTTGTTGCCGATCGTGCAGAGGAGATCAACAAGCTCAACGTCTTCCCCGTTCCCGACGGTGACACCGGCACCAACATGTCGCTTACCCTGGGAACCGTCGTCAAGGAGGTGGAGGCGCTTTCCCAAGATGCCACCATCGAGGACATCGCCAAGGCGATAACCCACGGCTCACTCATGGGCGCGCGTGGCAACTCGGGCGTCATTACCTCCCAGATTCTCCGTGGCCTTGCAGAAGGTCTCTGCGATGCCAAGGACCAGGACAATCCCACTTCCGCAGACATCGCGCACGCGTTCCGTCGCTCGGTCAAGGTCGCCTTTAAGGCAGTTCGCAAGCCGGTCGAGGGCACGATCCTCACCGTCCTGCGTGACATGTCTACTCGCGCCGACCAGCTCGAGAAGGCCCGTGTCTCCGCAATCGAGATGCTCGACGCACTGGTCATCGAAGCGTACGAGTCTGTCGCCCGCACGCCCGAGCTCCTGCCCGTTCTCAAGGAGAACGGCGTGGTAGACTCGGGTGCCTTTGGCTTTGCCACCTTCTTCGAGGCCTTCGTGAACGCCGTCGAGGGCAAGGCCGGCGAGATCTCGGACTTCAAGACCACCGTCGACTCCGAAGACGCCAAGGCGGCCGTCTCCTCCAAGGTCGCCATCGAGCTCAACGACGACTGGGAGGGTTCCCAGTACCGCTACTGCAACGAGTTCCTCTTCCACGCCAACAACGAGTCGTTCGACCACGACGCGGCGCTTGCCTTCCTTGCCACCATGGGCGACTGCGAGCTTCTCGTGGGTGAGTACCCTGACTACAAGGTGCACGTGCACTCCAACACGCCCGACAAGGTCCTTGCCTACATGCTCGAGTACGGCCAGATCTTTGAGGTCTTCATCCACAACATGGACCTCGAGGCTCACGAGCGCACGGCAAAGATTGCTGCGGACAAGGCCGTCGAGCAGAAGGCCCCCAAGAAGCCTCTGAGCTTTGTCGCAGTTGCCGCAGGCTCCGGTGAGGCGTCCATCCTCACCTCCCTTGGCGTCGACGTCGTTGTCTCGGGTGGTCAGACCATGAACCCCTCGACCGCCGATATCCTTGCTGCTGTCGAGAAGGCCAACGCCGAGAATGTCATCGTGCTTCCCGACAACGGCAACATCCGCATGGCCGCCGAGGCGGCGGCTTCTGCCTGCGAGGACGTCCATGTGGCCGTGGTTCCCACCAAGACCGTGCCCCAGGCCTTCTCGGCAATGTTTGTCGCCGATCCCGATGGTACCCTCGAAGACAACGTCGATGCCATGACCGAGGCCATCGCCGAGGTCCGTGGCGGCGAGGTCACCCGTGCCGTGCGCGATTCCCAGGCGGCCGACGGCTCGCCCATCCACGCCGGTGACGTCATGGGCATCGAGGACGGGGACATCATCGTCGTCGGCTCGTCGGTGAAAGACGTCACGGTCGAGCTTGTGCATCGCATGCAGGAGGCGGAGGAGGGCGACACCCTCACCATCCTCGCGGGCGCGGACCTCGATGACGCTTCGTTTGAGGATATCGTCGCAGCCATCTCGGCTTCCGAGCCCTCGCTCGAGATTGACTCCCACCGCGGCGAGCAGCCCCTCTATCCCATCGTCTTCTCTATCGAGTAGTGGCCCATGGGTGTCCCGCATCCGTCACCCGCAGCCGGTACTCCGAGCGTCGGGGCGGCTGCGGGACGCGTCGATAGGACGCTTGCCCTCACGGACGGCGTCTCGCGCCTGCGCTATGTCTCGTCGAGGGGCGCGTCATCGCGCCTCGACGCGCTGGAGCGCCTCGGCATCCACCGGGTGCGCGACCTCTTTCTCCATGTGCCACACCGCTACGTGGACTACTCCCACGTGGTGCCCATAAGCCATGCCGACCTCGGCAGCGAGGTAACGGTCGTGGGTACCGTCGACAAGGTCGAGCTCAAGCGGCCTCGTCCGCGTCTCACGGTGGTCGAGCTCTTCGTGGTTGACCAGACCGGCGTGCTCTCGGCAAGCTTTTTTGGCCAGCCATGGCTGGCTGAGCAGGTCAGGCGTGGCGACAAGATCGCGCTTTCCGGCAAGGTGGACTTCGCCTACGGCTTCAAGCAGATGCGTGCGCCCTTCCACGAGGTCCTGGAGCCAAACGCCAACGCCTCAAGCTATCGTCGGGTGCTGCCCGTGCATTCCGTGGGGGAGGGGATTACCACCTCATGGATGCGCCGCATCGTCTCGTGCGCGCTTGCCGACGTGGGCGACGTGGCAGATTGGATGCCCGCGACGCTTGTGGAGCGCCATGGGCTCATGACGCTTGCGCGCGCCGTCCGCGAGGTCCACTTCCCACAGAGCCTCGCCACGGCGGAGGAGGGGCGCCGGCGCCTTGCCTTTGACGAGCTCCTCTGCCTTCAGGTGGCCCTTCTCAGCCGTCAGGCCATCGAGCTGGGGGACGTGCGCGCAACCACGCATGCAAGCTCGGGGCCGCACATGGACGCCCTTCTCGCCGCGCTGCCCTTCTCGCTCACCGACGAGCAGCGCCACGCCGCAGATCAGATTCTTGCCGACATGGCCGCTCCCCGCGTCATGAACCGCCTGCTTTTGGGCGACGTGGGCACGGGCAAGACGGCCGTGGCCGCCGTGGCCCTGGCAGCCGTGGCAGACACCGGGACCCAGGGCGCTGTCATGGCACCCACCTCGGTTCTTGCGCGGCAGTATGCCGAGAAGCTCGGGCCCATTCTCGATGCAGCGGGCATCACGTGGGCGCTCGTCACGGGTGCGACCCCGTCCGCCGAGCGTGCCGAGGCAGCCCGCCGCACGGCCGCGGGCGAGCTCTGCGTGACCTTTGGCACCACCGCCCTGCTCTCCGATGACATCGCGTTTGCCCGTCTCACGTTTGTGGTCGTCGACGAGCAGCACCGCTTTGGCGTGGACCAGCGTGCATCACTGCGTCGCAAGGGTGCGGGGGCAGACCTTCTCGCCATGACGGCAACGCCCATCCCACGCACGCTTGCGCTCTCGATCTACGGCGACGTCTCGCTGTCCTGCATCCGCAATCGTCCAAGAGCCACGGCCGGTGTCACCACGAGCATCGTCACGCCCGAGAACCTCGACCTCGCCTACGGCTCCATTCGCAGCGCCGTCGAGGCGGGCCACCAGGCCTATGTGATCTGTCCCCTGGTAGACGACGCCGACTCAGGTGACGGCCTGGGAAGCGACCTCGACGACGTTCCGGAGTCGCAGCGCAGCAAGGGCACTCGCGTGCGCTCTGCCACCTCGACTCTGGCCGAGCTCTCCGAGCGGGTCTTTCCAGACCTCGCATGCGCCCTGCTCACCGGTCGCATGTCTGCTGCCGACAAGGACGCCGTCATGGAGGAGTTCCGTGCGGGCAGGGTGGATGTCCTGGTGGCCACAACGGTGGTCGAGGTCGGCGTCGACGTGCCCAACGCAACGGTCATGCTCATACACGACGCGGACCGTTTTGGTCTGGCGACCCTGCACCAGCTGCGTGGTCGCGTGGGGCGCGGCGACTGGCCGGGCGAGGTCTGGCTCTCCTGTGCCGCGAAGCAGGGGACACCGGCCCGCAAGCGGCTCTCGGCCCTTGAGAGCACGGCAGACGGCTTTGAGCTGGCGCGTCTCGACCTCAAGCTGCGGCGCGAGGGCGAGGTCCTGGGGTATCGCCAGCATGGCGGCATCACGCTGCGTGTGAGTGACCTTGCGGCGGACGAGGACCTCGTGGTTGCGGCCCACGAGGACGCGCAAGAGATCTTCGCCAAGGACCCCTCTCTTTCCGGCCCCGAGCTTCGCCCCATGGCGCTCGAGGCAAGGGACCGCTTTGGCGCCTACTTTGAGGAGCTGGACAAGGCATGAGGGTTGTTGGTGGCAAGTGGGGCGGAAGGTCCCTGGAGTCTCCCGATGGGCGTGGTGTCACCCGTCCCACGACGGACCGCACACGCGAGGCCATGGCGTCGATGATTCTCTCGGCACGTGGGCTTGACCTTGGTGGTGCCTCGGTGCTCGATGCCTTTGCAGGCTCGGGTGCCATGGGGATCGAGCTCCTCTCGCGCGGCGCCGCGCACTGCACCTTCATCGACCAGGACTCACGCGCCGTAGCCCGGGTGCGCCGCAATCTGGGACTGGTTGGTGCCGAGAAGGACGTGTTCGCCGTTCTCCGTGGCGATGCCTGTCAGCTCGCCGAGAGGGGACGCATTGCCGGAGCACCCTTTGACGTGGTGTTTCTCGATCCGCCCTATGCCCTTTCGGTGGCCCTTGTGAGTGATATGCTCAAGCATCTCTCTGCGCATGGCGCGCTCCCCCCTGGGGCAATCGTGGCCTACGAGCGCTCCGCCGAGGCCCCAGAGCTTGACGTGGCGGGGCTTGCCCCCGTGCGAACCAATCGTCACGGCATCACCTGCGTGGACCTCCTCGAGAAAGGATCGGACGTTGGCTAGCAATCTCTGCACGCATGTGGTGGTGCCTGGCACCTTTGACCCGGTGACCCTGGGCCACATGGACGTCATTCGCCGTGCCCGAAAGCTCTTCCCGCGGGTCACGGTTGCCGTAGCGGAGTCGCGGCACAAGCGTGACACCGGCACCGAGTTCACGCTCGAGGAGCGCGTTGACATGCTCAAGGGCGCCCTTCTCGACGACGGGATGGAAGACGGTGTCGAAGTGGTGCCATTCTGTGGGCTGCTCGTTGATTTCTGCAAGAAGCAGGGCGCGGGTGGCGTGGTCAAGGGCCTGCGCGCCACCACCGACTTTGAGTACGAGCTGCAGCAGGCCGACCTCAACACCTACATGGCACCCGACCTCGAGTCCATCTTCGTCATGTCAAACCCCCAGTACGGCTATGTCTCCTCCTCTGTCGTGCGCGAGATCGCGGCCATGGGGGGAGACGTTGACTTCCTCGTTCCGCCCAACGTTGCCGTGTGCCTCCGTGCGCACTATGCGTGAGCTTTAGCTCCTTTGAGGACTTGAGGCTCTTTTCTGCTACCATCAAAGTGATATGCCCCTTGGGCAGCGCACGGGCATGCCCGAGCAGTGGCCCGTATTTGAAAGGAGACCTGGATGCAGCCGGGTGAAGAAATAGAGAGCCTGGTCGACGAGCTCGAGCAGCTAGTGAACGAGGCGAAGTCCCCGCTTACCGGCGGCGGTCAGAAGAAGATCGTCGACTCGCAGGATGTGTACGAGATTCTCGACGAGATTCGCAGGGTCTTCCCGCAGGAGTTTCAGGATGCCCGTCGCATCCTGAAGGAGGAGCAGGAGACGCTCGACCGTGCCCAGCAGCAGGCCGACAGCATCATCGCTGACGCCCAGCAGCAGGCCATGATCCTCGCCGGTGACCAGGAGGTCGTGCGTCTGGCCCAGCAGCAGGCCGACAGCATCAAGGACCAGGCCGCCCAGTACGAGCGCGACACCCGCTACAACGCCGAGGAGTACGCGGACACCGTCCTCGCGCATCTCGAGGAGAACCTCAAGTCGCTTACCAACTCGGTCTCCCGCGTTCGCCAGACGCTCGACGAGAACTCCGGCCCGCGCAACACGTCGAACAACGTCCCCTGGTAAGCGTCATGCAGCCAGTCGTCTTTGCGCTTGACGCACGCCTTGGCGAGGCAGGGGACACTCTGCCCCTCAAGGGTCACCTCGACGAGAAGTCCTACTCGCTGGGCGAGCGTGACTTCTCGCTTCCCGAGGGCATCGACTACGACCTCATGCTCACCAACGCCGGCGAGGGCATTCTCGCCACCGGCATTCTCACGGCACATGTGGTTGGCCCGTGCGATCGCTGCCTGAGCGATGCGGAGTTTGACGTGAGCGGCGAGGTCGACGAGTACTACCTCTTCGAGGAGCCCGAGGATACGGGTGGTGGTGACGATGAGGACGAGATAGACTTCTCTCTTGTCTCGGCAGACAGCACCATCGACCTCTCTGGCGCGCTTCTCTCGGCCCTTGTCATGGAGACGCCCTTCGTGGTGCTGTGCCGCCCGGACTGCAGGGGTCTTTGCCCCGTCTGCGGCGCCAACCTCAACGAGGAGGGCTGCGGGCACGCCGCCCAGATGGAGGAGGAGCGCCTGAAGTCCAGTCCCTTTGCGGTTCTCGCCTCACTCGATTTGGGCCATGAGAAGCATGACCAGGACGTCGTGCCGGAGGCCGGGAGTCAGCTCCAGAACGCTCCCCAAGGCGGCGCGCCTCACGCAGAGTGAAGATATTGCCACAACTAGCGCATGTGCCGTATTGCGTGGTATAGTCATCGGCGCATGATTTTTGGTCAAGTTGCCCCGCGTCTCCACGAGGGGCGCGGCGTAAGAGCAAGAGAGGTTCAAGATGGCAGTTCCTAAGCAGAAAAAGGGCCGTGCAGCCACGCGCACCCGTCGTTCGGCCAACAGCAAGGTCGCCACTCCGGCCCGGTCCGTGTGCCCGCGTTGCGGTGCCCCCAAGCTGCCGCACCACGTGTGCCCTAACTGCGGCTACTATAAGGACCGCGAGGTCGTTGTCACCGAGTAGCCTCATACCAGCAACATGGCCTGGGAGGTCGGTCCCTTCTGGGGTCGGCCTCCTTTTTTAGTCGCGCACGCGAGTGCCTCATTGCGACCTTGGAGGATGCATGACCACAATTTGCGTTGATGTCATGGGATCGGATCGGGAACCCTCCGTGCTGCTCGAGGGCGTTTCCATGGCGCTCGAGCGCGATCCCGAGCTTAAGGTTCTCGTAGTAGGCGATGCCGTGGTGGTTGAGCCCTGCGCCCGTGACCACGAGCGTACGAGTGCCCTTGTGACCACTGGGGTCATTGGCATGGACGAGCACCCTGCAAACGCGGTGCGCAAGAAAAAGGACGCAAGCATCGTGCGCGCGGCCGCTGCGGTTCGCGCGGGCGAGGCAGACGGCCTCTTCTCGGCTGGTTCCACAGGTGCGGTGCTCACGGCAGCCACCTTCGGCATTGGCCGCATCAAGGGCATCCGCAGGCCTGCGCTCACCCTTGCCATCCCCGGCGTCACGGGCAAGAAGACGGTGTTTCTCGACTGTGGTGCCAACGCCGACGTCCATCCAGACACTCTCGTGCAGTTTGCGCATATGGGGTGCGCCTACGCGCAGGTGGTCCTTGGCATCGAGGAGCCGCGCGTGGCACTTCTCAGCAATGGCTCCGAGGACACCAAGGGCTCCGGGCTTGCGCTCCAGTACCACCAGGCACTCAGCGAGGGCAACTGCGGCTTTGTGGGCAACGCCGAGGGCAACGACCTCCTCGCCGGTACCTTTGATGTGATTGTTTCCGACGGCTTCACTGGAAACGTTGCCCTGAAGGCCGTCGAAGGCACAGCCAAGTTCATCATGTCGCGCGTTAAGGCTGCGACGGGCAACTCCAAGAGCGCGGCCCTGGGGGCCCTCATGCTCAAGCCTGCGCTCAGGTCCGTTGCAGGCGAACTCTCGGGCGACGAAATGGGTGGCGCCGTCCTTCTCGGCCTGCGCGCGCCCGTGGTCAAGGGTCACGGCAGCACCAGTGCCGAGGCCGTTGCCAACGGGACGTTGGCCTGTGCACGCGCTGCTCGAGGGCGGCTCTGTGAGCGCATTGCCAAGGTCTGCGAGACGGCCGAGTAACGGGTACCATATGCTTCGTGCGCATGGCGGCTTCGTCTTGCGCACGCGCCATCCATTCAATCCGCAAGGAGGAACCTATGGACCATGACGCCATTCTCGAGAAGGTTACCTCGGTCGTGAACGAGACCCTCGAGGTCCCCTCGGGCGTGAAGCTCACTGAAGGGACCGCCTTCAAGGACCTCGGCGCAGACTCGTTTGACCTTCTCGAGCTGGTCACCGCCCTCGAAGACGAGTTTGACCTCACCTTTGACGACGAGGCCCTCGAGAAGATCGCCACCGTGGGCGACGCCGCGAACGCCATCGAGGCCGCTCAGTAGGCAAGCAGGGGAGTTCTCTCATTTGGACACGCATGAACAGATCAGTGAGGTGGAGCGCATCTGCGGTCACCACTTCACCGACAAAAGGCTCATAACGTCTGCCATCACCCATCCTTCGGCGGTGGAGGGCAAGCCCGTCTCGGCTTCGTATGAGAGGCTCGAGTTCTTGGGTGACTCCATCCTCGGCGCCATCGTTGCCACGGAGCTCTTCGAGCGCTTTCCTGCGCTCGACGAAGGGGCCCTTACCAGACTCAAGATCTCGCTCGTCTCTGGCGAGACGCTCTCCGAGATCTCGGGTGACCTGGGCATCGCTCCGCTCATCATTGTGGGCGAGTCCGAGAAGGGCACGCATGCTCGCGGCATGCACTCCGCCCTGGAGAACGTCTACGAGTCCATCGTGGGTGCCCTGTACCTGGATGCCGGCTATGAGGATACCAGGGCATTCGTTCTGCGCACGCTCTCCTCGCACGTTACGCCCGAGCTTGTCGACAAGCTCTCCGAGCGGCCCATCAACCCCAAGTCTCGCCTTCAGGAGATTACGCAGCGCGATCTTCGCCTTGCCCCCGAGTACAAGCTTGTGGGCGAGAAGGGGCCCGCCCATGACCCCACCTTTACCTCGGTCGTGCTGGTCGACGGCAAGCGCGTGGGCAGGGGCTCCGGCCCGTCCAAGAAGAGTTCCGAGAACGCGGCCGCTGCAGATGCCCTCGAGCGCATGGGGCAGGGCGGCGACCCTGGCGCAGATGCCAGCGCCCCTGGCGACACGACCGGGTACTAGGCACAAGAAGCGAGAGGACCACCCTTGTATCTGAAGTCGCTCACCCTCAAGGGCTTCAAGTCCTTCGCCGACAGGACTGCCATGACTTTTGACTCCGGTCTCAACGTGGTCGTGGGCCCCAACGGCTCGGGAAAGTCGAACGTCTCGGACGCAATTCTTTGGGTCTTGGGTGAGCAGAGCGCCAAGATGCTCCGTGGCCAGGCCATGGAAGACGTGATCTTTTCTGGTAGCTCGGCCAGGCCCGCCGTGGGCGTGGCCGAGGTCACGCTGGTGCTCGACAACTCCGACCACACGCTGCCCATCGACTTTTCCGAGGTGGGCGTCACACGCAGGATGTATCGCTCGGGCGAGTCCGAGTACCTCATCAACGGCGCACCCGCGCGCCTCATGGACGTGCAGGATATCCTCCACGACTCGGGCTTGGGCAAGGACACCCACTCGATCATCAGCCAGGGCAAGCTCGACTCCATCCTCCAGAGCCGCCCCGAGGAGCGTCGCGAGCTCATCGAGGAGGCGGCCGACATCTCCAAGCACCGTCGCCGCAAGGAGCGAAGCCTGCGCAAGCTCTCCTCGATGGATGACAACCTTGCGCGCGCCAAGGCGATCGAACGCGAGATAAACCGCCAGCTCAAGCCCCTCGAGCGCCAGGTCGACAAGGCCAAGCGCGCACACGACATCACAGAGCGCCTCACTGAGCTGCGCACACGGCTTGCGGTGGACGACCTGCGCCAGCTGCAGGCATCCTACGGGACGCTTTCCGCCCGCGGCCGCGAGGCCGATGCAGCCGTAGAGCTTGCCCAGTACCGTCTGGACGAGAAGTCTGCCGAGCTCGAGAAGTACCAGTCGCTTCTCGAGCAGAAGGGCCTCTTCGTGGGCGACCTCGGCGAGCAGCGCCGCCGCATGCAAGACATCCTCGGCCGCATGGACTCGGACATGCGCCTTTTGGAGGAGAAGGGCAAGAACATGGTTTCTCGTCTCTCCGAGATGCGCATGCAGCTCTCCACCATGCGCAAGCAGCGTACGGACGTGACCGAGGAGCACGAGCGCGTGGCCGGTGACCTCTCGGATGCCCGCGTGCGCCAACGCGAGCTCGAGGAGGGCATGGACGCGCTCTCGAAGGCGTCGCGCGAGGCTGTGGCGCGCCGGCGCGAGCTAGAGGATACGCTCAACAAGCGCCAGGCAGACGAGCGGCAGGCTAGGGCCGAGGCGGATAGGGAGACCCTCGCCTTCGCCAAGCTGGAGGACCAGATTTCGAACGCCGAAGTCGAGGATGGCATGTACAGGAGCCGCCTCGAGCAGGTGGCCGAGACCCTCGCCACGACCGAGGAGGCCCTGGCAGAGCGCAGGGAACGCAAGCAGCGCCTGGAGGCTCAGCTCGCCGGCGCCCGTGCCAGGGCAGAAGCGCTCAGCGGCACCATCGCGGAGGTCCAGGCTGCGCTCAAGCGCGCTCGCGACGAGGAGCGCTCTGCTCGCACGAAGCTCTCGTCCTCCGAGGCGACGCTTTCGGCACTGCGCTCGGTTGATGCCAACATCGAGAAGGCAAGCCCACTAGCCGAGGCTGTCTCGAAGGGTCGTGCGGCGGGCCTTGTCGAGTGCCGCCTGGCAGACCTCATCGATGCGGGCGAGGCGACGGAGTCCCTCGTCGAGCGCCTGCTCGGCGATGACCTTGCTGCCTTCGTGGTGGCAAGCGCAGCCGACGCCGGCACGCTTGCAGCGTCTGCGCTCTCGCAGGGACGGACGGAGGGCAGGGCAACCGTGGTCTTCCGCGAGGCCATGCCTGGTGCGGGTGCGGATGATGGCGCCCCTGGCGAGCCCCTCATCGACCGCCTGCGCGTCTCTGACGCCGCACGCCCGCTGCTCTTTGCGCTGCTCGGCGATGTGAGGCTTGTGGGGAGCGTCGACGAGGCGATTCGGGCCCACCAGGCGGTGCCGGTGCTCACCTACGTCACGCACGACGGTGTGACCATGATGCCCGATGGGCGCTGCGTCATCGGCACCGCTCCTTCCACCGAGGCGGGCGCCCTCGAGCGCAAGCGCCGCATCCGCGCCCTCGAGGAAGGCATGGACGGGCTCCGGAGTGCACTTGTTGCCGCAACTCAGGAGGTCGCATCCGCCGAGGTCGCACTTGCCGAGTCCCGCGAGGGTGCGGCGTCGGCCAGGGGTGAGGTCGCGCGCCTCTCGGGAGAGTTCTCCTCCGTCACGTCTGAGATGGGCCGTCTCGATGCCCAACGCCAGCGTGCCGCAGACGAGCAGCGCCAGGTCACGCGCCAGCGCGATGCCGCCTCTGGGCGCGCTGCCGACGCCCGCTCGCACATCAAGGACCACAAGGCTGCGGCAGCTGCCGCCCGTGCCAAGGCAGAGGTGCTCTCGGCAGGCCTCAGCGACCTGCGAACGCAGCGTGACGAGGCCGTGCGGGCCCAGGGCAAGGCGTCCCACGAACTCTCGGACGCTCGCCTCGAGCTTGCCATGGCCAAGGAGCGCGCGAGGAACCTCTCGTCTCGCGAGCGCGAGCTTGCCAACCGCAAGCATGACCTCGACGCCCGCATTGTGGCCACCGAGGAGGGCTCGCGCGCTCTCGAGGTGGTGCGCCTGCGCGTGGACCCTCTTCACGACCGCTACGATGCCATCCGTTCTCGCGCGCTTGACTGGGCAGCACGCCTCAAGGACCGAGCGTCTCTGGCAGAGGCGGACTCCGACTCCCTTAAGCGCATGATTGGCAACGCCAAGTCTGCCGTGAACGATGCCTCCGCGGAGCTCACCCGCGCCCGCGATGCGGCCTCTGCGGTCAAGGTTGACCTTGGCCGCCTGGAGGTGCAGGTCCAAAACGCCATCGAGGCCATTCAGGCAACGGGCACCGTGCTCGACGAGGCACTTTCGCTTCCCGCGCCGGAGGATCGTGAGGCCGCCGAGCGCGAGGCGAACCAACTTGAGTCCCAGCTTGCCTCCATCGGCCCCGTGAACGAGGTCGCGATGGACGAGTACGTGCACCTGAAGCAGCGTGCAGACTACATCGGTGAGCAGGTCCAGGACCTCGAGGCGGCCCGCGTTGCCTTGAAGAAGATCAACGCCGCCATCGACCGCAAGATGCGCAACAGGTTCCTCGTGGTCTTCGACAAGGTGAACGAGAACTTCACGCAGATCTTCTCGATGCTCTTCCCGGGCGGCCATGCCCACATCGAGATGACCAACCCGGACAACCTCTCCGAAACGGGCGTCGAGATCGTGGCGCAGCCGAGGGGCAAGCGCATCACCAAGATGTCGCTCATGTCGGGCGGTGAGAAGTCGCTTACGGCGCTGGCGCTGCTCTTTGCGGTATACAGGACGCGCACGGTGCCCTTCTACGTGTTCGACGAGGTGGAGGCCGCGCTCGACGACTCCAACCTCTCTAAGTTCCTAGACGCCATCGAACAGCTCAAGGACACGACGCAGCTCATCGTCATCTCTCACCAGAGAAGGACGATGGAGCAGGCAGACGTCCTCTATGGCGTCTCCATGCAGGCCGACGGCGTGAGCCACGTCGTCTCTCAGCGTCTCGACAAGGCTACTGGAAAGGTGGTCGATGCCTGATGGGCTTCTTCGACAGGCTCAAGAGCGGCCTCTCGCGCTCGCGCGAGGCCATCAACGAGATCTTCTACATGGGCGGCGAGGTCGACGAAGACTTCTGGGGGGACCTCGAAGACACGCTCGTGATGGGTGACATGGGAGGCGAGCTTGCCATGCGCGTGGCCGATGACCTGCGAGAGCAGGCGGCACGCGAGAACCTCACGCGCTCGGATCAGCTGCGCGACGCCCTCGCCAACCGTCTTGCTCAGGAGTTCCACACCGCCGAGCGCGACCCCTTCGAGGACGTGCCGTCGTGCGTGCTGTTCGTGGGCATCAACGGTGCCGGCAAGACCACAACGGTGGGCAAGCTCGCCGGGCGCGCTCGCGGGGAGGGAAAGAGCTGCCTTATCGGCGGCGCTGACACCTTCCGTGCGGCTGCCATCGAGCAACTCGAGGTATGGGGGCGTCGCGCGGGCGTGGACGTCATCACGCGCGAGCGCGGGGCGGACCCGGCAAGCGTCTGCTACGACGTGGTCGAGGAGGCCGAGAGGTGCGGCACCCAGCTGGTCCTCATCGACACCGCCGGGCGTCTGCACACCTCCTCCGACCTCATGCGCGAGCTTGCCAAGGTGGTAAACGTCACGCGTAGGCGCTGCACCTCTATGCCGGTTGCGGTCGTTCTCGTGATTGATGCTACTACCGGCCAGAATGGCCTTGCCCAGGCAAAGGAGTTCAACGATGCTCTCGACCTTGACGGGCTCGTCGTGACCAAGCTTGACGGAACCGCCAAGGGTGGCATTGCGCTTGCCATCTCCGATCAGCTGGGGCTGCCCATCTACCGCATTGGGGTGGGGGAGTCCATCGACGACCTTGAGACCTTCAATGCGCTCGACTTCTGCCGTGCGCTCGTTGGGGAAGGAAACTAGCCATGTTCAACAGTCTCTCCGACCGCCTTCAGGACACCTTCGAGAAGCTTCGCGGCAAGGGCAAGCTCACCGAGGCCGACATCAACGTTGCCATGCGCGAAATTCGCATGGCGCTGCTCGAGGCAGACGTCAACTACCGCGTGGTCAAGGACTTTGTTGCCTCCTGCAAGGAGAAGTGCCTCACGGCCGAGGTCCTCGACTCGCTCACGCCGGCGCAAAACGTTGTGCGCATCGTGCTCGACCAGCTCACCGAACTTCTCGGCACGACCGATTCCAAGCTGGTGCTGGCGCAGAACCGCACACCCAACGTAATCATGCTCGTGGGCCTGCAGGGCTCGGGCAAGACCACGGCAGCGGCCAAGCTAGCCTATCTCCTCAAGGGACAGGGCCATTCTCCGCTGCTTGCCGCCTGCGACACGCACCGTCCTGCGGCAGCCGACCAGCTGGCCACGCTTGGTGGCGAGATTGGTGTGCCGGTCTTTCGCGGAGACGGCAGGGATGCGGTCAAGGTTGCCTCCGAGTCGATTCGCCAGGCCGTCGACCACCTGAACGACATCGTGATCGTGGATACCGCTGGCCGCCTGCAGATCGACGAGGAGATGATGCAGGAGGCGGTCGCCATCAAGCAGGCCGTGAAGCCCGACCAGATCCTCATGGTGGTTGACGCCATGACCGGCCAGGACATCGTGAACGTTGTCCAGACCTTTGCGGAGCGGGTGGACTTCGATGGCGTCATCATGTCCAAGCTTGACGGTGATGCCCGTGGCGGCGGCGCGCTCTCTGTTCGTGCGGTAACGGGCAAGCCCATCAAGTTTGTCTCGATGGGCGAGAAGCCCGACTCGCTTGAGGTCTTCCACCCCGACCGCATGGCCAAGCGCATCCTGGGCATGGGCGACGTCTACGGCATCATCGAGCAAGCCCAGAAGGTGGCCGACCAGGAGCAGATCGACGCTGCAGAGCGCATGCTGCGCGAGGGCTTCACGATGGATGACCTGCTCAACCAGATGCAGCAGATCAAGCGCATGGGTGGCCTTGCCAAGATCCTCTCCGCCTTGCCTGGCGGCGACCGCGCGATGGCACAGCAGGGCGGCGTGGACGAGAACTCGCTCACGCGCATCGAGGCCATGATCCACTCCATGACCAAGGAGGAGCGTGCAAGGCCGAAGATCATCAACGGACAGCGCAGGAAGCGCATTGCCATGGGGTCTGGCCGCAGCGTGCAGGAGGTCAACCAGCTCATCAAGCAGTGGGGCGAGATGAACAAGATGATGAGCAAGATGCGTGCGGCTACCCAGGGTGGCAGCAAGAAGCAACGTCGCCAGATGCAGTCGATGATGCGCGACATGGGCATGCCCGGAGGGCGCGGCTGGAGATGAGACAGGGGACAGTCCCTTTGTCTCATCTCACTCGAGGGACTTTTTGGGCAGAAAGGTACGGATGTGCGTACGCACCACCAGTGACTTTTGACACGGCCCCGACATTTGCCCAGTTGGCCGGGTGGGCTATGGCAGAAATGGGTGGTTGAGCGTACGCACGAAGCCAGAAATCTGACAATCGGACTCCTACGAGGAGCCATTTGGGCGGAAAGGTGCCGTCGTGCGTACGCACAAGGGGCGATAGTTGCCACTGTCGACAAAAGCTGCCATCGGGGCGATCACAGGGCGCCTGTCCTTCTCGGCGCCTGTCTGCGTCTGTTGCGTAGCCGGTGTGCGCGGCCTACTCGTGGATGATGACGACGTCACCCACGTTGCACAGCGAGTAGAGCTGCTCGCCCTTCTCGTACGAGAGGTTGATGCAGCCATGGCTGCCGTTCGTGAGGTAGATGTCGCCACCAAAGGCCGAGCGCCACGGCGCGTTGTGGAAGCCCATGAGGTTACCAACGACGCTCATCCAGAAGTCGACGTGGCTCACCCACTGCGGATTGCCCGACTCGTTGTTGGGGCCGACGAGCGTCGATGGGCTCTGCTTGTTCGTGATGGTCCACGTACCCTGCGTGGTGCTGCGGTTGAGGTTGGGCTGACCGGTCACGATGTCAGCCTCCCAGATAACGGAGCCATCGGAGTCAAAGAAGATGGCGTGCTGGTCGGAGATGTCGACGTCGATGAAGCGCGTGGGCCAGTCCTGCCCACCGGGGTTGTACGTGGCAGCAGAGTCGTAGCAGGGAAGCTCAAGCGTGGTGGGAGAGCCGGACACGATGTTTCTGTAAATGTCCTGAGCTGCCTCGATGCCGTTGATTGACCACCCGTAGACACCGCCGGCGGCAACGGACTCCTGGACGCCATCGGGGCGCGTGTAGGTGCGCGCCGTGCCAACGGAGTCGGTCTTAGCGGAGAGGTCGCCCTTTGCCCATGTGGTGATGGCATCCTGGTCGAGGGTTATCGAGAGGTCGTCTCCAATGGTCACCCACTGCGAGATGAGGTCGGCGTCAACGGTCGTGACCTCGGTGCCTCCCAGCGTGAGCGTGACGGTTGCCCCGAGCATGGCGTTTGCGGTGCTCAACGCAGCGTCGACGGACTCTCCGCCCTGAAGCGATTCGTCTCCCAACTCGATGGAGGTGGCAAGTGAGCGGACCTTCTCTGCGATGGTCTGGGTGGCGCTTGCCTGGTTGATGCGATTGGCCTGCGCCGTGCCCGATGCCACATAGGCCTTCTTCTCGGAGTCGTAGGAAATCCCTGTGGTGTTGGTCCCATCGTCCGCCGCGGCCACGGCGCTCACGGCGTTTGCAAGTGCGGTGGAGATGCCCGTTGGGTCAAGGCTCACATAAGTGGAGGCGTCTCCGGTGGAGAGGCTCTGGTCCTTGCCCTGCGCCAGCTCGACGGGCCACGCCCAAGGGCGCTGTTGGGCTATGGCGGCACGTGCGGCAGCCTCCCCATCGTAGGCGAGGGAGACGTCGGCCGCAGCAAGGTCGAACGACACTCCGTCACCGGAGACGGTCGCCTTCCAGCCGGACACCTTGGTTGTCGAGAGCGAGGCGGCTACGTCATTCACGCTCATGAGCGAGACGTCCTGGCCGTCGAGGGTGGTCGATGGCATGAAGAAGAAGCTGAAGTATGCCACGCCTCCCAGGTAGATGGCGAAAATGACGGCGAATGCGATGGACAGGGCAATGATGGGGCCACGGCTCGAGTGCTTCTCCGGCTTGCTTGCGAAGTGAGCGCCGTGCGTAGATTGTTCCATGGTGATGGCAGTTTCCCCTCAACATCGGGCGGTTTGCCGCCTCGGCATACTTATCATGTTTGTCTATAGTAGCCCAAGGCGGCGTGGCGTCCGGCTGTGATAGAGAAAAGCTCCAAAGGCCACGATGGCTTGGGCGCCCGCCAAGGCGCGAGATGCTACTAGGCAGTTCGTCGAGGAGGACGGAATTCGTGGACATGCAGGTCATACGCATCGAGACCGCCGAGGATGCGCGGGTTGACGCCTACGTTAGGCTCACCGACCGCCAACTTAGAAACAGGCTTGAGCCCGAGAAGGCCGTGCTCATCGCAGAATCGCGACTCGTCGTGGAGGTTGCGCTGGATGCGGGTCTCGAACCCCTTTCGTTTCTGGTGGACGACGCAAGGCTCGAGTCATGCGCGGACCTCATTGGGCACGCGGGCTGTGTCGCATACGTCCTTCCGCACGACCAGATGGAGCTTCTCACGGGCTTCAATGTGAACCGGGGGCTGCTCTGCGCCATGCGCCGGCCTTGCCCTCGCACGGTTGACCATGCCCTCCTCGGCGCTCGCCGCGTTGCCGTCCTCGAAGACCTTGTCGACGTCACCAACGTAGGCGCGCTCTTCCGCTCGGCCGCGGCTCTCGGTGCCGATGCCGTGCTCCTCTCTCCACGCTGCGCAGACCCCTTGAGCAGACGGGCGGTGCGCGTCTCGATGGGAGCGGTCTTTCGGGTCCCATGGGCGCGCGTCGAGGGGAACGCCTGGCCGGAAGGCATCGTAGACCTCCTCGATGACCGTGGCTTTACCTGCCTCTCGATGGCACTCGAGAAGGAGGCCGTGCCCATAGACGACCCGTCGATAGCGTCTGCCGATAAGGTCGCGCTCTTCTTTGGTTGCGAAGGCTATGGGCTCGACCGCAAAACCCTAGACGCCGCCGGGCGTTCCGTGATCATCCCGATGTCGAATGGCATCGATTCGCTCAATGTCGCCGCATCCTCGGCGGTCGCCTTTTGGGAGCTCTTTGCCCGCAGGCGCCGATAGCCTGACGCGGCCGGCGACGCCAGCCGCGCGCGTCCGTGCGTCTCGCCGAAATCACGGCGCCTCTCTTGCCTCGCCGGTACAGACTGAGACGATACAGCCGACACAGGGAGCAAACCACATGCAGGAAACAGACGCCGCACAGCTCAAGTACCTGGAGCTTCTATCCGAGAAGTTCCCCACCACCCAAGCCGCGTTTACCGAGATCATCAACCTAGAGGCCATCCTCAACCTGCCCAAGGGCACAGAGCACTTCGTCTCGGACGTCCATGGCGAGTACGAGGCGTTCGAGCACATCCTCAACAACTGCTCCGGTGTCATCCGCGAGCGCGTGGAGGGGGTCTTCAACCTCGAGCTCACGGCAAGCGAGCAGGCAGACCTCTGTACGCTTGTCTACTACCCGTCCGAGAAGCTCCGTCGCCTGCGCGAGGAGGGGGTGGCCACCAGCGAGTGGTACGCCATCACGCTCATGCGCCTCGTCCGTCTCGCCAGGCGCCTTTCCGGCTCCTACACCCGATCCAAGGTGCGCAAGGCGATGCCTGTGGCCTACGCCTACATCATCGACGAGCTCCTGCACATCTCGCCAGACGAGCGCGAGGCACGCCTTGCCTACCACCAGCGCATTATCGATACGATCATCGACACCGGCTCGGCGGACGACTTCATCTGCTCGCTCGCGGCGCTCATCAAGCGGCTGGCCGTTGACCACATGCACCTGGTGGGCGACATCTTCGATCGCGGTCCCCACGCCGACAAGATCTGCGACCGCCTCATGGGATATCACTCGATTGACGTCGAGTGGGGCAACCACGACATCGTGTGGATGGGCGCCGCCTCCGGTTCGGCTGCGTGCCTGGCGGCCGTGATTCGCAACAACATCCACTACGAGAGCCTCTCGATCCTCGAGAGCGCCTACGGTGTGAGCCTGCGCGAGCTCGCGCTCTTCTCCGAGGCGACCTACACGCAAGACGACGGCATGACGCCTATGGAGAAGGCCATCTCGGTCATCCTGTTCAAGCTTGAGGGACAGGTCATCATGCGCCATCCCAACTGGCACATGGAGGGCAGGCTCCTGCTCGAGCACGTAGACGCCGCCCGGGGTGTCCTTGAGCTTGGCGGCAACGAATACGAGATGCGTACGCGCGACTTCCCCACGCTCGACCCCGCGCACCCCTACGAGCTATCCAAAGACGAGAAGTGCGTGATGGACGGCCTCATGGATGCCGTTCGCTCCTCGGACAAGCTCCGTGCCCACATTGGCTTCCTGTACGACCATGGCGCTGCCTATCTGGTGCGCAACGGCAACGCAATCTTCCATGCGTGCGTGCCCATGAACGAGGACGGCACCTTCCGCGCCGTGCGTCACCAGGACAGACTCCTTGCCGGCCGCGCGTACTACGACTATGCCGACCGCCTTGCGCGCCAGGCGTGGCATGAGCATGACCAGGTCTCTCTCGACTGGATGTGGTACCTCTGGTGCGGGCGCTACTCGCCGCTTTCGGGGCGCGTGGTGAAGACCTTCGAGCGCACCTACCTCACCGACCGTGCCGCCTGGGAAGAGCCGAGGGACCCGTACTTCAGACTCACCGAGCGTCCAGAGGTCGCGCGGCGCATCCTCTCGGAGTTTGGGGCAGACCCGGTGCACGGCCACATCATCAACGGCCACACTCCCGTGCATGTCTCGGAAGGGGAGAGCCCCGTTAAGGCGGGAGGCCTTCTCGTTGTGATAGACGGTGGCTTCTGCCAGGCCTACCACAAGACCACGGGCATTGCGGGCTACACCCTCATCTCGGACCCCAGGGGCATGCGCATCAAGGCCCACCGTCCCTTTGGGACCATCGCTGACGTGCTCGACCTCAACGCCGACATCATGAGTGACGACGACCGCTTCGAGATACACCCTCGGCCCAAGACCATTGGTGACACCGATACGGGCACCCAGATTCGCGGGCAGGTGGCAGACCTGAGGGCGCTGCTCGAGGCGTATCGCACGGGCCTTCTGTCCGAGAGGGGATAGCCCGGGTTGACCGTAGCCCTCGTCCGGCGCGTCCCCTGCGCGCCGCGTGCGGCACTCGTGAATGGTTGTTGCGCGAATACGATCGAAGCACGGCAAATGGGTACGCTAAAGCCAGGTTCTTGCACGGCACCGGACGAAAGGGTCCACAGATGGACATGGATGACAACAAGAGACGCAGGTCGATGCTGGTCTACGTGCTCATCGCGATTGTGGTGTACCTCGCGGTGAGCCAGACGCTCTACCCCAACCTGGTAAGCTCCCGAGTGACCGAGACCAGCTACTCTCAGTTCCTCGAGGATGTCGACAACAACAAGGTTGTCGCCGCCGAGATTGACACGAGCAACTCCACGATCAAGTACACCGAAGGCACGGGCGACTCGCAGAAGGTCTACAGCACAACCGCCTGGCCCAACGACGACAGCCTTGCAACCACGCTCAAGGAGCATGGCGTTGACATGACGGCGTCGATCCCCGATACCTCCGGTGACCTGTGGCTCTACATGTTCATCGCCTATGGGCTGCCGCTCGTCGGATTGCTCCTGCTCGGCTGGTGGGCAAACCGCCAGATGAAAAAGCAGATGGGCGATGATGGCCCATCGATGAACTTTGGCGGCGGCTTTGGCATGGGCGGCGGCCTTGGGCGCTCCAACGCCAAGGAGGTCAAAGGCGAAGACACCGGTGTCACATTCAAAGACGTCGCAGGCCAGGACGAGGCCAAGGAGTCGCTTCAGGAGATCGTCCACTTCCTCAAGAACCCCGGCAAGTACAACGAGATTGGTGCCAAGTGCCCCCGCGGCGCGCTGCTCGTGGGCCCTCCGGGCACGGGCAAGACGCTGCTTGCCAAGGCCGTTGCAGGTGAGGCGGGCGTGCCCTTCTTCCAGATTTCCGGCTCCGAGTTTGTCGAGATGTTCGTGGGCCGCGGTGCCGCCAAGGTGCGTGACCTCTTCAAGCAGGCCAAGGAGAAGGCCCCCTGCATCGTCTTCATCGACGAGATCGACGCCGTGGGCAAGAAGCGCGACATGTCAATAAACTCCAACGACGAGCGCGAGCAGACGCTCAACCAGCTCCTCTCCGAGATGGACGGCTTCGACAACCACAAGGGGATCGTTGTCCTCGCCGCAACCAACCGCCCCGAGACGCTTGACCTGGCATTGCTCCGTCCCGGCCGCTTTGACCGCCGCATTCCCGTTGAGTTGCCCGACCTTGCCGGCCGCGAGGCCATCCTCAAGATCCATGCCAACGACGTCAAGATGGATCGTGACATCGACCTCAGCGTGATTGCCCGCTCGACGCCTGGCGCCTCCGGTGCAGACCTTGCCAACATCATCAACGAGGCCGCCCTTCGCGCCGTCCGCTACGGCCGCAGCCGCGTCTCGCAGGGGGACCTCGAGGAGTCCGTCGACGTGGTTATCGCCGGCGAGAAGAAGAAGTCCACGGTTCTCTCCGAGCACGAGAAGGAAGTCGTGGCCTACCACGAGACCGGCCACGCCATTGTCGCGGCCATGCAGAGCGGCTCTGCCCCCGTGCAGAAGATCACGATCGTGCCGCGCACCTCGGGCGCCCTGGGCTTTACCATGCAGGTGGAGGAGGACCAGCACTTCCTCACCACGCGCAAGGAGGCCAAGGACAAGATCGCGGTGCTCTGCGGCGGCCGTGCGGCAGAGGAGCTCATCTTTGGCGAGATGACCACAGGCGCCTCGAACGACATCGAGAAGGCAACGCAGATTGCGCGCGCCATGGTGACCCAGTACGGCATGTCCGACAAGTTTGGCATGGTGGCCCTGGGCCAACAGCGCAACCGCTACCTTGGCGGCGGCCAGGAGCTCACGTGCTCCGAGGGTACTGCCCAGGAGATTGACACCGAGGTCCAGACGCTCGTCGAGGAGGGTCACGCGCAGGCCATAGAGACCCTCAAGGCCAACCGCTTCAAGCTCCACGAGATTGCCCACTACCTCCAGAAGAAGGAGACCATTACGGGCGAGGAGTTCATGAAGATGCTCAAGCGCGACGACGGCTTTGCCCCGCAGTTCTCCGCCCAGAGCGCGCAGTAGCGGCGCAGCGTCGGACCCGGCGCCCCGGTTCGGGGGTGTCATGAAACATCGGGTGCCGCGCGGGCCCATGTGTCCGCGCGGCACGCCGCTCTTCTCGGATGAAATCCGTCAGCGACGCGACGAGTCCGGCGAACGTGCTATCATGCAGCCCCGAAGGCTGTGAAGGGGACAGGTAGCCTCGGTGTGCGTCATGAGGAGCGAGCGGGGATGGTGGGAGCCCGCCTTGGCGTCCGTCGCAAGATCACCCCGGAGCTGCGGCCCCAAAGCGGGAGGTTTTCTCGCCCGCAAGTAGGCGTCGACGGAGTGGCCGCCGTGACAGGCCAGCCGAGTTTGGCGGAATGTTCGCTCGCTGGGTGGTCATAAGCGAAGTGTGAAGTGAGCGCTTCGTCCCAGCAGGAGGGACGGGCGCTCTTTTGTGCCCGCGAGATGGGGGTTGTCCAGGTGGCAAATGAGTACAAGAAGACGATGAACCTCCCCAGGACGGGGTTCCCGATGAGGGCGTCGCTCGCTCAAAACGAGCCCAAGCGTCTCGCCCAGTGGGACGAGGACAAGCTCTACGAGCAGCTCCTCAAGAAGAACGAGGGGCACGAGAAGTTCGTCCTCCACGATGGTCCCCCGTACGCCAACGGCCCCATCCACCTGGGCCACGCTCAGAACAAGATCAGCAAGGACATCATCAACCGCTACTGGTCCATGCGCGGCTTCCAGACCCCGTACGTGCCCGGCTGGGACTGCCACGGCCAGCCCATCGAGCACAAGGTCGAGGAGATGCTGGGTACCGAGAAGTTCAACCAGCTTCCCACCGTCAAGATCCGCGAGCTTTGCCGCAAGATGGCGGTCGAGCAGGTCGACACGCAGCGCCAGGGCTTCAAGCGCCTGGGCGTTCTCGGTGAGTGGGATAACCCCTACCTCACCTATGTCCACGACTACGATGCCACCGACGTCGAGATCTTCAAGGCCATCTTCGACAAGGGCGCCATCTATCGTGGCCGCAAGCCCGTCCATTGGTGCACCCACTGCCACACGGCACTCGCCGAGGCCGAGATCGAGTACGGCGACGAGGTCTCTCCCGCAATCTTCGTGCGCTTCCAGATGACGACCGTTCCCGAGGGGCTCGAGGCCTATGGGGGCAACCTCTGGGTGGACATCTGGACTACGACCCCGTGGACGCTGCCTGCAGACGACTGCGTCATCCTGCACCCCGAGGCCGATTACGTTGCCGTTGTGGTGGACGGCCGCGCCGAGATCATGGCACAGGCGCTTGTCGAGAAGGATTGCGAGAAGTTTGGCTACGAGTCCTTTGAGCTTGCCAAGCGCGCCGACGGCTCTGTGTGGAGCATGACCGGCATCGAGCTTTACCGCAATAGGTACAAGCAGCCCATCTTTGGCGATCGGGGTGTCGAGGGCGAGTTCATCTACGCCGACTACGTCACGCTTGATGACGGCACCGGCATCGTTCACTCCGCCCCCGGACACGGCGTCGACGACTACAACGCCGGCATGAAGTTTGGCATCCCCGTCGTCATGCCCGTTGACGACGATGGCAACTTCTACAAGGGCGATGACATGGGGACTGGCGGCCCGTGGTCCGGCATGAACGTGAACGACGCCAACCCCAAGATCATCGAGTGGCTGGACGAGCGAGGCGAACTCATCCTCCACGAGGACATCTCCCACAGCTACCCGCACTGCTGGCGCTGCAAGGAGCCAGTCATCTTCCGTGCCACGAGCCAGTGGTTTGTCTCGATGGACAAGACGGGCCTTCGCAAGGATGCCCTTCGCGAGCTCGAGAAGGTCAAGTTCTATCCCGCGCATTCCCGCAACCGCATCACCTCGATGGTCGAGGGGCGCCCAGACTGGTGCATCTCGCGCCAGCGCAACTGGGGTGTGCCAATTCCTGCCTACACCTGCCAGGACTGCGGCGAGACGGTTATGAACGACGCCACGCTTGACAAGGTCATCGAGCTCTTCCGCGAGAGGGGCTCCGACGCCTGGTTTGCCGAGGACCCCGCGAGCTACCTGGGCGCCGCCTGCGTCTGCCCCAAGTGCGGCAGCCACAACCTCAAGGCCAATTCCGACATTCTCGACGTGTGGTGGGACTCCGGTGTCTCCCACACCGCCGTGTGCAAGCACCGTGGCTACCTCAAGTTCCCTGCCGACATGTACCTCGAGGGTTCCGACCAGCACCGTGGCTGGTTCATGAGCTCGCTCATGACCTCGGTGGGTGCCTACGACACGGCTCCCTACGAATCGATTGTCTCGCAGGGCTTCACGCTTGACGGCCAGGGCCGCAAGATGTCCAAGTCGCTCGGCAACGTGATTGACCCCAACAAGGAGTGCGACACCCGCGGTGCCGACGTCTTGCGCCTGTGGGTCGCCTCCGTTGACACCTCGACCGACGTCCCCTGCGACAATGCGATCCTTGACCACGTGGGCGATGCGTACCGTAAGATTCGCAACACCTTCCGCTTCCTCCTCGGTGAGATCGAGGACCAGTTTGACCCCGCTACCCAGGGCGTGCCCCTGGACCAGCTTGCGCCGTATGACCGCATCACGCTTGCGCACATGTGCGAGGTCCACGACACCGTGGCGCGTGCCTACGGGGGCTACCGCTTCAACGTGGTCTTCCGCACGCTCTACGACTATGTGACCGAGCTCTCGAATGGTTACCTCAACGCGACCAAGGACCGCGTCTACTGCGGTGCCACCGACTCGCCCGAGCGCCGTTCCGCGCAGACCACGTGGGCACACATCCTCTCGATGCTGGTCCACGACCTCCAGCCCATCCTCGTCTACACCACCGACGAGGTCATGCCCCACCTGCCCGCATCCATGCGCGACAGCCAGGGGCATGCGGCACTTCTCGACTGGTACGAGGCCCCCATGGCTCCTGCGGAGTACGAACCGCTGCTCAAGGCCCACGAGGCCTTGACCGAGGTGAGGGGTGCCTTCACGAAGGCCTACGAGGAGGCGGCTTCCGAGGGCGTCATACCCGAGAAGACCTCCCAGGCCGCTCGCGCGGCGCTCACTATGCCCGCCGATGCCCTGGAGGTGGTCTGCGCCACGGGCATCGACCTCGCAGAGCCCCTCGTGTGCTCTTCGGTCACAGCCGAGGCGGCAGACGAGTTCTCCGCGACCGTCACCCACGCCGAGGGAGAGCGTTGCCCCAGGTGCTGGAACTGGCGCGAGCTCGGCGAGGACGGTCTCTGCGACCGCTGTCATGATGCTGTTGAGAAGGCGGGCGAGCAGGACTAGCATCACTTGTACGGAACGTATTGGGGACGGCACGCGTAGGGGGACTTTGTGACGGTTGACGCAATGCATAAGGCACGGTCGTGGCGAGGGGCGAGGCTCGTCGTGTTCTGGGTCGTCTGCGTGCTTGCCGTTCTCGTCGACCAGGTCACCAAAGCCGCTGCGCGCGCGTCCCTCGTTCCCGGACAGCCCCAGACCTTCATTCCGGGCATTCTTGACCTCGCGTTTGTGAAGAATGTGGGCGCGGCGTTCTCTATAGGGGAGGGTGCCGGCCCCGTGTTCATCATCTTTGCGGCGGTTGTGCTGGCGTTTGGCATTTGGCTCGTGTGGTCCCATGACGCGCTGCCCATGTCGCTTGTGGTGTCTGTCGCCTGCGTTTGTGGCGGTGGCGTTGGCAATATGATCGACCGTATGATCTTTGGCTACGTCACCGACTTCTTTGCCACTACCTTTATGGCCTTTCCCGTCTTCAATGTGGCGGACATCTTCGTTACCGTGGGCATTGCGGTCTCAGTGGTTCTCTACGTCGTGATGGTTGACGCTCCCGAGAGCGCTGCCGAGAGTGCCGCGCATGCCGACGAGTCCGCACCTTCCAGCGCTGGGGATAGCCAGGATGCCTGATCGCCTCATCGGCCTGCTCGTGGGGCCTGAAGGGGATGGCGTTCGCATCGACGCGTTCCTCTCCGCACAAGACGGCCTGCCGTCGAGAAGTGCCTGCGCTCGTCTCGTCGAGGAGGGCCGCGTGACGCTCAACGCCACGGCCGTATCGTCCAAAAGCGAGCGGCTCTGCCTGGGTGACCGTCTGCAGGT
This sequence comes from Tractidigestivibacter sp., assembly GCF_057241865.1. Lineage (NCBI taxonomy): Bacteria > Bacillati > Actinomycetota > Coriobacteriia > Coriobacteriales > Atopobiaceae > Tractidigestivibacter > Tractidigestivibacter sp. Next base: position 50,364 of record NZ_DBHHPX010000007.1, on the reverse strand, counting down.
GACGCTGCCCGAGGCAGAACCCGTCATGGGGGGCCTCGCTCCCAACCCCTACATCCCCCTGGACATTCGCTTTGAGGACCAGTATCTCATGGTCCTCTCGAAGCAGGCTGGCCTCGTGTGCCACCCAAGCCCGGGGCACGTGGACGATACGCTGGCAAACGCCCTTGTCGCCCATTGCGGTCACGCGCACCTGGGGCGTCTTCAGGGCGATGACCGTCCCGGCATTGTGCACCGACTGGACATGGACACCTCTGGGCTCATGGTGGCCGCCAAGGACGACGATACCCAGAAGGCCCTGCAGGACCTCATCCGCCTGCGCGTGCTTGACAGGCGCTACGTGACCCTTGTACAGGGCTACGTAGCGCCTGACCAGGGCACCATCGGGAGTGGCATCGCGCGTTCGACGAGGGACCGCCTGCGCATGATGGTCACGGATGACCCCAATGCGCGTGAGGCCATCACCACCTTTACGACGCTCGAGCGCTTCGAGGCTGGTCGCAGAGACGATGGCTACACGCTTTTGGAGTGCCACCTCTACACGGGCAGAACGCACCAGATTCGCGTCCACATGCGCCACATAGGCCATTGCGTGGTGGGAGACCCGCTCTACGGCCGCGGTGACCTGCGTCAGAACCTAGGCCTTACCAGGCAGTTCCTCCATTCGTGGCATATCCGCTTTGACCACCCCGTTACAGGAGAGACCATTGAGCTTGCCAACGAGCTGCCGGAGGACCTGCGCTCTGTACTAGAATCACTGAAGGATACCTCCATGGGCAGGACCGAGGCCGGGGAGCGCATCTGCCCACAGCTCGGCGTATGACGCTATGACGCGTTTTGTCCCGCACGTACGTCACCTGGCGCACGTGAAGATGTGAGAGAGAGCTTGATATGGAGTTCAACAGGATCGGACTCACGCCCATCGTGATTTTCAACTTGGTCGTGTGGCTCTTCTTCACGCTGGCGTACTTTTACCAGTTCGTCTATCTCATCCGCGTGGCCGCACGCGGCACGGTCAAGCTGCCGCCCGCCAAGAAGCTGCACCGGTATGCCTATTTCATCTCGGCACACAACGAGGAGCCGGTCATTGGCAACCTCGTACGCTCGATTCTTGCCCAGGACTACCCCCGTGAGCTTATGGACGTCTTCGTGGTGTGCGACGCCTGCACCGACAACACCCATGAGGAGGCCGAGCGCGCCGGTGCCATTGTATGGGATCGAAACGACCTTGCTCGCCGAGGTAAGAGCTGGGCCATGGACTATGGCTTTGATCGCATCCTCGACGAGCATGGCGACAAGTACGAGGCCTTCTTCGTGTTTGACGCCGACAATCTTGTCTCACCCAACTATACCCGCATCATGAATGACGCGTTCGACGCGGGATACCTTGTGTGCACAAGCTACCGCAACTCGAAGAACTTCGACTCAAGCTGGGTCTCTGCCGCCAATGCGCTGTGGTTTATGCGCGAGGGCAAGTTCTTGAACAACGCCCGCACGATGGTAGGCACGAGCTGTGCCATCTCGGGTTCGGGCTGGCTTGTCTCGGGCAAGATTATCAAGGGCATGCATGGGTGGGACTTCCACACCCTGACCGAGGACATCCAGTTCTCCACGTTCTGCTGTGCGAACAACATCCAGATCGGCTATGCCCCGGCTGAGTTCTTTGACGAGCAGCCAGTCACGTTCAAGGCCAGCTGGGTGCAGCGCCTGCGGTGGACAAAGGGCTTCTACCAGGTCTTTTTCTCGTACTGCAACGACCTTTTCCACGGGATTCGCCACGGCCGCTTTGCCTCGTACGACATGCTCATGACCATCGCACCGGGCATGATCTTGACGCTGCTCTCGGCCTTTGTGAACGCGACCTACCTTATCGTTGGCGGCCTGAGCCACGGTTTTATCGCCACGGAGGCGGAGCTCTCCATGTGCGCGGGATCGCTGGTTATGACGTTCCTCTCGATGTACGTTGTGTTCTTCCTGCTCGCCGTCATCACAACCATCTCGGAGCGCAAGCATATCCACTGCCACAAGAGCAGGCGCTGGATCATCTTCACGAACCTGTTCACGTTCCCGCTGTTCATGATGACCTACATCCCCATGACCGTGGTGGCGCTCTTCAAGAAGGTGGAGTGGATTCCCACCAAGCACGACATCGCCGTGAACGTCGAAGACGTGCTGGGGGAGGACCCTGCGACGTAGCGGCCGGGGCGCGCGGGCGCGGATGGCAGTGCGGCGGGTGGCCCTCCGCGCACGTGGTCCAACCTGTGGCGCGTTGTCGCAGGTCGGCAGCCGGGGCCAAAGAGCTCCCCGCTGGATGCTACAATGGCCCGCAATGGTGGCTACTAGTACCGCAGTGGCGGAGAGTAGGAGCGCGCACGTATGGCAACGTTCTTCGAAGGGGAATCGCACACCTTCTCTGAGTATCTGCTTGTCCCTGGCTATTCCTCAGCGGAGAACATCCCCGCGAACGTCTCGCTGCGCACGCCCCTCGTGCGCCACAAGCGCGGCGAGGAGTCGGCCCTGAGCCTCAACATCCCTATGGTCTCGGCCATTATGCAGGCGGTCTCTGGTCCCAAGCTCGCCGTCGCACTTGCGCAGGAAGGTGGTCTCTCCTTCATCTACGGCTCCCAGAGCGCAGAGGATGAGGCAGCCATGGTCCGGGAGGTGAAGTCCTACAAGGCAGGCTTTGTGGTCTCGGATTCCACGCTCACGCCCGACATGACGCTTGCACAGGTCATGGACATGAAGGAGCGCACCGGCCACTCCACCATGCCCGTCACCGATGACGGCACCTCCCACGGCCACCTCGTGGGCATCGTGACCTCGCGCGACTATCGTCCCTCCCGCGATGACCGCGCCAAGCTCGTCTCCGAGTTCATGACCCCGCGCGAGAAGATGATCGTTGCCGAGGACGGCACCTCCCTCAAGACCGCCAACGACATCATCTGGGACAACAAGCTCAACCAGCTGCCCATCGTCGATGCGGACAACCGCCTGGTCTCGCTCGTCTTCCGCAAAGACTACGACTCCCACAAGTCCCGTCCGGATGAGCTTCTCGACCAGAGCAAGCGCTACCTCGTGGGCGCCGGCATCAACACGCGCGACTACGCCGAGCGCGTCCCCAAGCTGGTCGAGGCTGGTGCGGACGTGCTGTGCATCGACTCCTCCGAGGGCTTCGCGGAATGGCAGAAGCGCACGCTCGCATGGGTGCGCGAGAACTACGGCGACTCCGTTCGCGTGGGCGCAGGCAACGTGGTTGACGCCGAGGGCTTCCGCTTCCTTGCCGACTGTGGTGCCGACTTCGTGAAGGTGGGCATCGGTGGCGGCTCCATCTGCATCACCCGCGAGCAGAAGGGCATCGGCCGTGGCCAGGCCTCCGCACTCATCGACGTGTGCCGTGCGCGCGACGAGTACTTCGAGGAGACCGGCATCTACGTGCCTGTGTGCTCCGACGGTGGCATCGTCTACGACTACCACATGACGCTTGCCCTTGCCATGGGCGCCGACTTCCTCATGCTCGGTCGCTACTTCGCTCGCTTCGACGAGAGCCCCACGCGCCGCGTCAACGTGAACGGCTCCTACATGAAGGAGTACTGGGGCGAGGGCTCCGCGCGCGCTCGCAACTGGCAGCGCTATGACCTGGGCGGCAACAAGAGGGGCCTCTCCTTTGTCGAGGGTGTGGACTCCTACGTTCCCTACGCCGGCCCACTCAAGGATAACGTCGACAACTCGCTGCTCAAGGTGCGCTCCACGATGTGCAACTGTGGCGCCCTCGACCTGAAGGAGTTCCGCGACAAGGCCAAGCTCACACTCGTTTCGGCCACGTCGCTTGTCGAGGGCGGCGCGCATGACGTGCTCCTCAAGGATTCTAGCCAGCAGGTGAACTTCCGCTCGTAGAGATGAGGCAAGGGGACTGTCCCTTTGCCTCTTAAGGGGGTCAGAGTGGGTGAACAGGATTTTGATGATGTGCGTCGCGCCGGTGTCGATGCCGCGCGTCAGGTGGGCGAGGCCCTCTCTCAAATCGACTTGTCTGGCGTCTCTCGGTCGATCGAGAAGGTCATGTGCGACGTGGGGCAGCAGCTCAGCGCCTTTGGGCGCGACCAGAGTTCGCCCTACGTCATCAGTGACTCGCAGGTCGTGAGCCGTGGTCGCTGGCGCATGTGGGCCGGCTTTGCCCTGCTCGTCTTCTTGGCGCTCCCCCTTGTGATAGTCGGGCTGGGGATGTTCCTTTTTAGTCCTGTTTCGGGCTTCGTGACCATGGGGCTTGGCATTGCTGCCACGATTTTTGGCGCGCGTCTGGTGGGGCAGGGCTCTCACGAGAAGAGCTTTGCGCAGGTGCTTCGCCGCGTTGACCAGGTCCTGGGGGCGCGACAGAGCATCCCCGTGCTGGAGCTTGCCAACGAGACGAGCATCGCGGTGCCCCGGCTCTCCGATACCCTCGACGAGGCGATCTCACGGGGCCTCATCCCCGAAGGCCACCTAGGCATGCACGATGGCAAGAAGGTGCTCTACCTCACCGAGGACGCGTGGGGCGCTGCTCAGGGCGTGAGACGCTACGTACAGCCCGCATCGGCATCCCAGACGGGACCTGATGGCGCAGGCGAGAATTCCCCCGGCCTTTCCGAGGAGGCCCGCGAGGTTCTTTCCGCCGTCGAGCAGAGCATCGAGAAGATTCGCGACTCTGCGTCACGTGTCCGTGAGGCCGAGGTCCGCGCCACGCTTGAGCGCATCGCCTCGAAGAGCGAGGGCATCTGCGCATACGTCCTGCGCCATTCGGAGGTGGCATCACAGTTTAGGAAGGCTGCGACCTATTACCTCCCCACAACGGCAAAGCTCGCGGATTCCTACGCAGAGCTGGAGGGTCACGCTACTGGCCCGGAGGCGGTCAAGACCCTCTCCGAGCTGCGGTCATCGTTCACGCAGATAGATGACGCGCTCGCAAGGCTCTCTGACGAGCTCGTGTTCGATCAGTCCATCGATGTCCACAGCGACATCGAGGTCCTGCGTACGGTTCTCAAGCAAGACGGGCTGTCTGAGTAAAAGCCGCGCGGCTGGCCCACCCACAGCCAGCCGTGCGTGTGCACCTACTCCTTTGAAGCCTCAAGCAGCTTGCTCTTGAGCTCTCCCTCGATCTGGGCAAGCTCGGTCTCGGCCTGGCGGCGCTTCTCACGCCCCTCGGTCTGTATGCGCTTGACCTCGTCAAGTGTCGAGATGAGCTGCTCGTTGGTGTGCTTGAGCGTCTCGATGTCCACCACGCCACGCTCTGCCTCGCGCGCGGCGTCGACCGTGGCCACCTTGAGCTTGTCGGCGTTCTTCTTGAGAAGCTCGTTTGTCATATCGGCGACCTCGCGCTGGGCGCGCGCCGCCTGCGAGGCGTGCTCGATGCCCAGTGCGATGACCATCTGGTTCTTCCAGAGCGGGATGGTGTTGACTACCGTCGACTGGATCTTCTCAGCCATCACGGCGTCGGAGTTCTGGACCAAGCGGATCTGCGGGGCAGTCTGGAGCGCCACCTGACGGGTGAGCTCAAGGTCGTAGATGCGCTTCTCGAAGCGATCGCACTTCTGGGCCAGGTCGCGTGCCGCCTGGGCGTCTTCGGCAAGGCCGGTCTGGGCTGCCTTGGCCTGGAGCTGGGCAAGCTCGCCGGAGCGAACCTGCTCGAGCCTCTCCTTGCCGGCGATGACATACATCGTGAGCTCCTTGAAGTAGGACTCGTTCAACGCGTAGAGCTGGTCGAGCATTGCGATGTCCTTGAGGAGCGTGCGCTGGTGGCCCTCGAGCGTGTCAGAGATCTCGTGGACGTTCTTCTCGACCTCGGTGTAGCGCGTGCGGAGCGCCACGAGGCTGTTCTTTGCCTTGTGGAAGATCGAGAGCGGGCCGGACTTCTCCTTCCCCTCGGGGTCGAAGTCCTTGAGCGTCACGATGAGCGAGCTGATGTCGTTGCCAATCTCGCCGAGGTCGCTGTTGCGCACGCCGTCGAGGGCGCGTTCGGAGAACTCCGAGACCTTGCGCTGGGAGCCCACGCCGTAGGCAAGGACGCCGGCGGCGTTGGTTATATCAATCTTCTCGACAAACGCCTCGGTCTTGGCACGTTCTTCGGGCGTGAGGACAGAGGCGAGGTCTGTAGCGGGCGCGGGCGTCTCGATTGCCGAGGGAGTGGGCTCTGTCGCACGCGGCGCGGGGTCGCCAAACTCAAGTTCGAGCTCGGGGACGTTGAGATTGGGGTCGTTTAGGGGGCTGGTCTGGTCCGCCATGGTTCCTCCGTGGGTTGTGACTGGCTAAGATGGTTGCAATTCTAACGCGGAGAGGTAGCTTGGAATCAAGGTTGCGGGCAATGGACGGAGGGCGCTCATGAAGATGGTAAACCTGATCGCTGCGGTTGTATACGTGCTTTTTCTCATAGTGGTCTTCCTGACGTTTTATGCCACTGACCGGAGGATGGTTGCGCTTTTTGTGGTTGTGGGCAGCGCCGTCCTGGCGGTCGTGCTGAGATGGATAAGGGGGTAGCCAATCTCCGCGCACGGCTCGGATGTGGAATTCGAGCAGGATGGGACAGGTCAGAGAGAGCGTCGGGACGGGGTCGAGCGCATCGATTCCGTCCCTTTGCTTGCCGTGCGCAACATAATCCAAGGTCACGTGCGAACGTCGGCTATACTTACCCACGTTGCTGCGCGCACCACCAAGGGAGGACATTCATGGCAGACAGCACCGACAACGAGAGCCGCGAGGGCGTCCCTACCTACGACGCCCAGGCCATCGAGGCCAAGTGGCAGGCGAAGTGGGAGCAGGAGGACCTCTACAAGACCGACGAGGATCCCTCCAAGCCCAAGAGGTACGTCCTCGAGATGTTTCCGTATCCCTCGGGCGACCTCCACATGGGCCACGCACGCAACTACACCATCGGTGATGCCATGGCGCGCCAGGCCCGCATGCGCGGCTTTGACGTCCTGCACCCCATGGGCTTCGACGCCTTTGGCCTTCCTGCTGAGAATGCCGCCATCAAGCATCACACGCAGGCCGCCAAATGGACGCACCAAAACATTGACCAGGCCGTGCGCACCATGAAACGCATGGGCTTCTCGTATGACTATGACCGCATGTTCAACACCTGCGACCCGGAGTACTACCGCTGGGGTCAGTGGATGTTCATCCAGATGTGGAAGCGCGGACTGGCGTACCGCGCCACCTCGCCGGTGAACTGGTGCCCCACGTGTAAGACCGTCCTTGCCAACGAGCAGGTGGTCGAGGGCCGTTGCTGGCGCTGCGGCTCGGTGCCCGAGAAGCGCGAGCTCTCTCAGTGGTACCTCAAGATCACCGACTACGCCCAGGAGCTTCTCGACGACCTCGACAAGCTCACCGGCTGGCCGGAGAACGTCAAGGCGCAGCAGCGCAACTGGATCGGCCGCTCCGAGGGCGCCGAGATCGACTTCAGGCTGGCAGCCGAGGACGGCGTGACGCCCACGGACCGCACCATCTCCGTCTTCACCACCCGTGCCGACACCATCTTCGGCGTCTCGTTCATGGTGCTCCCGCCCGAGAGCGAACTTGCCGCCGAGCTGGTCGCCGGCACGCAGTATGAGGAGGATTACAAGGTTCTGAAGGCCGCCACCGAGAAGGTCTCCTCTGTCGACCGCCAGGGCTCTGCGCGCGAGAAGCACGGCGTCTTCACCGGTCGCTACGTGATCAACCCCGTGACCGGCAAGCCTGCACCGCTGTGGGTTGCCGACTATGTCCTTCTCGACTATGGCACCGGTGCCGTCATGGGCGTTCCCTGCGGAGACCAGCGCGACTTCGACTTCGCACGCAAGTACGGCCTGCCCATCCCGCCCATCATCTGCCAAAAGGACGACCCCCTCTACGAGCGGCTCAAGGACGTTCGCGACCTCGAGGTCACCAGCGTTGACTGGGACAAGGCCATGGCAGCCGAGGGCTACCTCGTGCAGTCCGGCCAGTTCACGGGCATGCTTGGCGGCAAGCACTCCGAGGCCGTCGACGCCATTGTGGCCTGGCTCGAGGAGCATGGCTGCGGCCGTACCAAGGTGCAGTTCCGCCTGCGCGACTGGCTCATCAGCCGCCAGCGCTACTGGGGCAACCCCATCCCCATGATTCACTGCGACTGCTGCGGCGACGTTCCCGTGCCCGAGGACCAGCTGCCCGTGCGCCTGCCCGAGAACCTCGACCTTGGCGCGGGCGAGACCCTGGCCGAGTGCCCGGAGTTCTACGAGACCACCTGCCCCACGTGCGGCCGTCCCGCCAGGCGCATCACGGACACGATGGACACGTTCACATGCTCTAGCTGGTATTACATGCGCTACTGCGACCCCCACAACGGCAAGGCCCCCTTCTCCAAGGAGGCGGTGGACCGCTGGATGCCCGTCGACAACTACATCGGCGGCATCGAGCACGCGATCCTGCACCTGCTCTACTCGCGCTTCTGGACCAAGGTCCTGCGCGACATGGGCATGATCGACGAGGACGAGCCGTTCACCAACCTGCTCTGCCAGGGCATGGTGAAGGACGAGCACGGCGACACCATGTCCAAGTCCAAGGGCAACGTGGTCCCGCCGTCAAGCGTCATCGACCCCTATGGCGCCGATACGATGCGCCTGGCCATCCTCTTCGTGGCGCCGCCCGAGAAGGACTTCGACTGGGATCCCGAGGCGGTGGCCGGCGCCAACCGCTTCATCAAGCGCGCGTGGCGCGTGGTGTGGCTCCTCTCGCACGGTGCCAAGAGGGGAGAGGTCGACCCGGCGAAGCTCTCCGGGGCCGATGCGGAGCTCAACCGCGCCCTCCACGAGCTGGGCATCAAGTGCACGAACGACTTCGACCGCGGCCAGTTCAACACGGCCATCTCCGCCTCGATGGAGCTCGTGAACGCGGCGTCCAAGTACGTGAACGACGTTCCTGCGGACAGACGTGACGCCGCACTCGCCTGGCGCGTGGCCCACGACATCGTGACCATGCTTGCCCCCATCTGCCCGCACTGGGCCGAGGAGCTCTTCCACAAGGCGCTGGGCCTTTCCGGCTCCGTCTACAACGAGCCTTGGCCCGAGTTCGACGCCGAGCAGGCCAAGAGCGACATGGTCGAGATTGCGGTACAGATCAAGGGCAAGGTCCGCGCCCGCATCCAGGTGGCTGCTGACGCCTCGAAGGAGGAGCTTGAGGCCACGGCCCGCGAGGCGGTGGCCGAGCAGATCGCCGGCAAGACGGTGAAAAAGGTCATCGTGGTGCCCGGTCGCCTGGTGAACATCGTCGCCATCTAGGCGAGAGGCGCCTTGCGGTGCCTCGTCGGCTTGGGCTGGCACGTGATGCGGCGGGTCCGGCGCCAGGCGTCGGGCCCGCCTTCTCGTTCGTTGCCTCACGCGGAGAATGCGCATGCACGTTGACCTACACATCATGCCGCTTGCGGACGCCCCCGCAGACTGGGCCTCTCATCTGGGGCTCGTTTGCCCGCGCTACCAGGGGAAGGCTACAACGAAGGCGCCCGAGCCCACGCGGCTGGACGAGTTTGCCGCGGGGCTCCTCCTTGCCAGCGTGCTTGGTGTGCGCGCAGACGGGCAGCTCGCCTTGGGGCCCGAGGGAAAGCCGGAGCTTGCTGCGGGCTCCCCGCACATTGGGCTTTCGCACGACGACGCCATGGCTGTCCTCGCGGTGGCCTGCGGGGTGGTTGGTGTGGACGTCGAGGAGGTTCCGGCCCAGTACGGAAGGCTCCAACGAGATGCCCTGCGCGGCGTGCTCTCTCCCGAGCACATCGAGCGGGTGGAGGGTGCGCCAGACCCGGCACTGTCGTTCGCGCTTGCGTGGACGCACGTGGAAGCGGTGCTCAAAGCCGACGGCCGCGGCTTTGCCTTTGACGTGCGCGGCGGCAGCCTGCCCGCCGGCTGGAAGACCGCGTACACGTTGGTCGGCGGTCATGCGGTGACCTGTGCGACGCGAGAGGAGCCGTCGATTCTTGTCCACCGGCTGGGCATGCGCGAGGCCATGGCCCTTCTCGGCGGCGAGAAGACCGGGCGATAGCAAAGGAGGCCCGGCGCCTCTCGGCGTTCCTTTGCACTGCTGCACAATGCGCCCTTGGCCCCGCAGCCCCAATTTGAATCCCCTTACATTGTCCGGCCCACCGCCTGGCCCCAAACTCATATGCGTCAGAAGCCTTATTGACGCCGCGAAAGGGGCAGAACATGGATCAGGATCGTCAGGAAGTTTGGGACGCGCTCACCACCCGCGCCAGCCAGCTCTTTGGGAAGGACCCCTCCGAGTTCACGGAGGACACCAAGTTCGCGGACCTCGGCATCAAGTCGGTGCAGGTCTCGCAGATCACGACCTATCTCGAGGACGAGCTGGACATCGAGGTCCCGTACATGAAGTTCCGTCGCTGCGCAACGTTTGGCGAGGCCACGGACTTCGTCTGCGACCTCCTGGACCAGTAGGGGGGCGGCAGATGTTTCTTGAGCCTAGGATCCCCGAGGACTGGGTTCCCGTCACCGACAAGAAGCTCCACGACCTCATCCAGATGTCGGGCGAGTGCGCGAGCTTTAACGAGGACGAGTGCCCCATCTATTGGGACCCCGATACCGAGGGCTACATCTTCCTCCACCGCGAGGCGTTTGGCGAGGACGAGGTCATGGCGGCCTACCGCGTGGCGCGCCAGCCCAACGACAACCAGGCCGAGGTCGACCTCTCCGCGAGCGATGACCCCATGGCCCGCATGGGCCAGGGCTTCTGCCCGCCCTTCAACCCCCATACCTACCAGGCCGCAGACGGCGTGGTGTGCATGCAGGACCAGGAAGTGGTCATGCGTGACGGCACCAAGATCTACTGCGACATCTATCGCCCCGAGGGTGACGGCCGCTACCCCACAATCGTCTCGTGGTCATGGTTTGGCAAGCGCCCGGGCGACGGCATGAGCGAGTGGCAAATCATGGGCGTGCCCCCCGCGACGGTCTCGAAGTGCGCCAAGTTCGAGTCGCCCGACCCGCTCTACTGGTGCTACAAGGGCTACGCCGTGGCAAACGTGGACGTCCGCGGCGCCGGCCACTCCGAAGGCTCCGTCCACATGTTCACACACCAGGACCGCGAGGACGGCTACGACTTTGTCGAGTGGGTCGCCGCCCAGCCTTGGTCCAACGGCCGCGTGGGCATGTCCGGCAACTCCGGCGTTGCCATGCACCAGTGGGGCATCGCGGCCACCTGCCCGCCGCACCTGGTCTGCATCGCCCCGTGGGAGTGCACCACCGACCTCTACCGCGAGAGCTTCTTCGAGGGCGGCGTGCCGGCGCTCTCGTTCAACAAGTTCATCGCAGCGCAGGTGACGGGCCCCAACGGCGTGGACGACCAGGTCGCCATGGCCAAGATGTATCCCGACATGAACGCCTACTGGAACGACAAGCGCGCCGACGTGCGCAAGGTCAAGATCCCGGTCTACCAGACCGCCGGCTGGTCGCACTTCCACCTGCCGGGTTCGTTCAACGCCTGGAGGCGCTGCCGCAGCCACCTCAAGTGGATGCGTGCCCACAGGGACTTTGAGTGGCCCGACACCTACAACCCCGACAACCTCGAGGATCTGCTGCGCTACTACGACCGCTACCTCAAGGGCATCCATAACGGCTGGGAGATGACGCCGCGCGTCCGCCTTGACGTCATGGACGGATACGACGTGGACTACCAGGAGCAGCGGCCCGAGAAGGCATGGCCCATCAAGCGCACGCAGTACAAGAAGCTCTACCTCGACGCGTCCGCGCCCAAGGACTGCGCCGAGCTCGACCACAAGAGCTCCTGCTTCTCGCTCTCGACCGAGCCGGTGGCCACGCAGGCCAAGGCCAGCTACAACCCGGAGGACGAGGAGCTTGACTTTGACCTCACCCTCCCGGAGGACGTCGAGATCACGGGGTACATGAACCTGCACCTCTTTGTCTCGTGCGACGGCTACGACGACATGGACCTCTTCGTGAACATCCAGAAGGCCGACGCCGAGGGCAACTGGGTGCCGTGGCTCACGCTCGACGAGCCGCACCCCGGCGCGTGGGGCAAGTGCCGCGTGTCTCGCGCAACCGTGGACACCGCCCTCACCAAGGCGCACACCCCGGTCTACACGATGACCGACACCAGCAAGCTTGCCGAGGGCGAGGTCTGCGCCGTTGACATCGCGATCGTTCCCACAGCCCGCGTGTACCACAAGGGCGAGCGCTTCCGCGTGCAGATCGCTGGCCGCTACATCCGCGACGGCTGGTTCGAGCCGCTCTCCTGGGATACCGAGAACCACGGCACCCACAACATCCACACTGGCGGCGAGTGGGAGTCCTGGATCGAGGTCCCCGTGGTGCCGCCGAGGTACCAGGCGGGGGAGTACATCCACCGCTAGGCGACACAAGCCACGCTCTGGCCCAGGGGGCTCTCCGGCGTGCTGCCAGGGAGCCCCTTTCCGTGAGGCCCCAATCAGACACCGTGCGTTCGCACAACCCATCTCCCAACCCCGGACGCAGTTTCGTCTCGCCAGACGAATACCGCGAGAAGCCCGCCGCCTACCATCAGGGATGCAGGCGCCGGACTGGCAGGGGCCGTCCGTGCGCCGTCTATCCCACATCCCAGGAGAGGGGTTCCTCATGGCACAGCACAAGGTAATGGGCATCTGCGCGGGCATGCACGGCGGCAACAGCGAGATTGCGCTCAAGGCGGCGCTTGAGGTCCTGCGCGACAAGGGCGCGGAGTGCGAGCTTGTGAACCTCTTTGACTACGACATCCTGCCCTGCACCGGCTGCGAGGGCTGCACCATGCAGATGGGCGCCATCGCGCAGGACCCCACCAAGGAGTACAAGGGGTGCGTCCTCAAGGACAAGGACGACGTCGACCGTCTCATCGCCGAGATGCACACCTGCAACGGCGTCCTCATTGCCGTTCCCACCTATGACCTCATGCCCAGCTCGCTCTACACCCGCTTCGCCCAGCGCTTTCTTGCCTACGAGCTCTCGTTCCTGCTCCAGATTGGCGTCGTGAAGGAGAACCCGCACACGGTCGCCGGCCTCATCGCCGTGGGCGGCTCCATGCACGACTGGCAGCCGCTCGCCCTCGAGAGCCTGCAGGCGACCATGTTCACCATGTCGTTGCAGGTCGTCGACCGCTACATGGTCCAGCGCTCCGCGCGTCCCGGCTCGATGCTCATCTTCCCCGAGCAGGTCGAGCGCTGCCGCGAGATGGGCGAGCACATCTGGGAGGCCATGGAGACCCCGTTTGACCAGCGAACCTGGCTGGGCGACCCGGACGACGGCGTGTGCCTCAACTGCCACTCGAGCCTGGTCTACCCCGGCGACGAGCACTGGGACGGCGTCGAGTTTCCGTGGGAGTGCGCCGTGTGCGGTGCCGGCGGCGACCTCGTGGTGGACGAGAAGACCGGCAAGCCAAGGCTCAGGATCGCCGAGAACGGCCTGATTCGCGATCGCAACGATGACAAGGCCCGCGCAGAGCACCTGAACGAGATCATCAAGACCCGCATCGAGTTCATGCAGAAGAAGGACAGTGTGGCCGACCAGGCCGAGCACTTCCGCACGCTGAGCTTCCCCGCGGTCTAGCGGGCACGTTCCCAGGGGCTCATCCGCATGCGTGGCACCGGGCGCGAGACTTGCGTCCGGTGCCTTTCGTTGGTTCGCCGTGGTCCGTCGGTCGGTCTTGGCCCGTCAGCCCCCCTCGGCCCTGAAGTCTCCCCGCGAGATGCTCAGTCGCGACGTGAAGAGGTCGAGGTAGAACAGGACGCGGTACGAGAGCTGGATCATGAACTGGTCCTCGCCGGAGGAGAGGTCGCACCCCAGGATCTCGCGGATGCGGCCCAGCCGGTAGAGCAGCGTGTTCTTGTGCAGGCTCAGCATCCTTGACGAGCGCTGGGTGTTGCAGCCGTTCTGCAGGTAGATGAAGAGGGTGTCCATGAGCTCCGTGCCATGCTCGCGGTCGTAGCGCGCCAGGCGCATGAGCGAGGGGTGCACGAAGTTGAGCAGGTTGTACTGCTTGTTGGTGAGGTCGAGCATCTGGACGTAGGCGTAGTCGCAGTAGTGGTAGACCTGCCCGTCCTCGAGGAAGACCGAGACCAGCCGCCCCGCCGAAATGGCGGCGCGCGCCTGCTCGTAGTGGCTCTGGATGTGCGTGAGGTCCTCGAAGGAGTTGCTCACGCCCACCGAGAGGCCGTTGACGTCGGCGACCTTGCGGAGCAGCTCCTCGGTATACGCGCCGAGGCCGGCTCCCCTCTCGCGGGTGAAGAGCACCACGAGAGCCCGCTCGTACGTGGCATAGATGCTGCTCTGAAGGCAGCCGGTGAGCTGCATGGCAATGGAGTCGAGGTCATGCAGGGCGACGTCCGGGTGGTTGGGGTCGAGGACCACCAGGTAGAGCTCGGGCAGGGGCCTGAACTCGAGCACGCTCAGCCGCCGTGCGGTCACGGCGTGGCTGGGCTGCTCGTCGTTGAGGAGGCTCACCAGGAAGTAGGAGTCCATCTGGCCTCGGCTCGCGGCATAGAGGCTGGTCTTCTGCATCTCCTGGGCCACGAAGCGCCCAAGGCGGGCCATGCACTCCACGTCCACCTCGCCAAAGGGGTGGTTGCGCTCGATCATCATGGTGTGCGCGATGGTCACCCCGTGCACCACCGAGGGCGTGACCAGGGTGTCTGTCCCGAGGACCTCGTTGTACACCACGATGGGCGTCGGGGACTGGGCGCATCGCTCGCTGATGCGCTCGTGCTCGATGAAGGCGACGCCGTCCTCGAGGACCGATTCGTAGTGAAACTCCTGCTCGAGCACCCTGTCGATGCGGTTCTCGGGGTCGAGTTTGCCCTCCACGTGGCGGGCCACGTAGTGGTAGGCGCTGTCCACGACCACGATGGGGTTGCCCAGTGCGCGCGACGCCTCCTCGATGAGGTACTGGAGCCCGTTGTTGCTGAAGTGCGCGGTGAGCATGCGACGAACGATGTCCGTCACCTGGATGTCCTCGAGGAAGAAGCCCTGGAGGTCGTTGTAGCAGGAGAACGGGTTGAACTCCAGGCGCAGCAGGATCACGTTGCACGACGCGCTGTCGAGAAGGGCCTCGGGCACCTCATGGCACCCAAAGAGGACCAGGTTGAAGAGCTCGTCGTCCGGTGCCTCGGGCAGGTGGACGTCATCGGAGAAGTAGAGGACGTTCGAGTGGACGCGCCCCGTCGTGGGGGTGAGGAAGCATATGTTGTCGATGTTGACCTCTGGGTCGCGGAGCTTCCTCAGGGCAACGGACCCCTCGGGCAGGCGTTTGAGCAGCTCTTTGAGTTCCATGGGCAGGCACCTCTCGTCGTATGTGCAAACACACAAATAATAGGGGAACGACGCCTCGCACGTTGGTCTCGCGCGTGACCGGGCGCCCTGGCGCATCGGATATAGTTCTCGTAGTGCAGGTGGGCGGCATCTTGGGGGTGCGCGGATGAGGCGGTGCGCGGAGAAGGGCGCCGGGCGAGACGTCGAGGAGAGGGTCGAGGAGGCGGTCTTCGGCCTCATGGAGACGACCGACATCCCCAACATCAAGGTGCGTGACGTCGTCCGTCGCGCGGGCGTGTCTCGCTCGACCTTCTACCGGCACTTCGACGGCGTCGAGGACGTGGTGAAGCAGTTCGAGGCGGGGCTTCTCGACAACATGCGGACGATCAACAACACCGCGCTCGGCGTGCAGTTCGACAAGGCGGAGCTCAAGCCCACGCACGCGATGGTCGCCCGCATGGAGGTGCTGCGCGAGAACCGCGACAAGATCGTGGCCCTCAACAGCGACCACGGCGACCCCGTCTTCCAGCACCGGGCGACCATGCTCATGCACGAGTACTTCCGCATCCGCCTGCAGGGTGTGAGCGGCTCGGAGCTCCATCGCGACCTGTACCTCTCGTTTGTGATCGCGGGCCACAACAACCTCATCCAGTACTGGCTCGAGAAGCGGCCGGAGATTTCCCCCACCGAGGTCGCCGCCATGCTCAACCGCATGTACTACTCGCCGCTCTTCATAGACGAGAAGACCGCGCTCGAGCTTCCCGCAGACCCGTTCGCCCGTCTGTAGGCACCGCTTGCCAGAGCTGGGCCGCGCTGCGGCTCCAGCCACGACACGCAGGGAGAGCATAGCCTTCTACCAGCTCATTCATGCGCATGCCCAAATCACTTGCCCGTGGCGCCACGTTCTTTTGGACATCCCAAACAACCGGCTGCTACCTGCAAAAAGAGACACCGCTTTACCTTCTGTCCCATACTTCGGGACAGAAGGTGCATATATGTCCCGCCCTTTAGGCGGGACGCCCCATATCCTGTGCTCGTACGCAGCGAGAGTCTTTGCGGCACACGAGCAAAGGAGTGATCGTCTTGGTCAAGCTTGGCAAGCAGGCACGCAGCGTGTCCATCGTGGGCGTCGGCTGCACCCCCTTCAAGAACTTCGAGGACCATCCCCAGACCAAGGGCATGAGCGAGGGCGACGCCTTTGGCTACGCCGCTCTTGAGGCCATCCGCGACGCGGGCCTCGAGCCGCGCGACATCCAGTACTTCTACCACGGCGCCGCCAACCCCTTCATGATTGGCGACTCCATGACGCCCAACATGCAGGTCGCAGACTGGTTTGGCGTTCGCGGCATCGGCTCGGTCCACCACTCCGAGGCGTGCTGCACGGGCTACGTGGCCCTGCAGGAGGCCGTCCAGGCGGTTGCCTCGGGCACCTACGACGTGGTGCTCTCCGGCGCCGTCGACCTTGCGGCGTCGCTCCCCGTGGTCGACGCCCCGGGCTGCTTCCGCCGCGACTTCCCGCTCTCCGAGATGCTCCCCTCCATCCCCAAGGTCTACGACCGCGCCTACGGGCGTCCGTTCGACTCCGCCTTTGGCATCTCGTTCGACAACTGGATAAACAAATACCGCTGGGAATACGACCTCACCGCCGAGCAGATTGACGACGCGCTTAACGGCGTGTCCAAGTCCCTGCGTCGCGACGCCGTGCTCAACCCGCTCGCGTTCTCGACGAAGACCTTCGAGGAGCTTGCCCGGGAGAACGGCCTGCCCGACGCCGACGCGTACCTCAGGGGCTTTGGCAACCCCAAGGTCACGCAGTACCTGCGCGTCACCGGCTTCGAGATCAAGTGCGACGGTGCCGCCGCCCTCGTGGTCATGCCCACCGAGATGGCCGTGGCGCGCGGCCTCGACCACAAGGTGATCGACGTCCTGGGCACCGGTGCCGCGGCATTCGAGGGCGCCACGGCGGACAACGAGTACAACGGCACCAAGGCCGGCGCCGAGCAGGTCTACGAGCTTACGGGCGTGAGCCCCGACGAGCTTGACCTTCTCTTCGTGAACGACTTCTTCCTTGCGGGCGACATCGTGGCCGCCGAGGAGGTGGGCTACATCCCGCGCGGCGAGGCGTGGCAGTACGCCATAGACGGCCGCATGGGCTTCGACGGCGACAAGCCCATCAACACGCACGGTGGCCGCTGCAACTTTGGCCATGCGCACGGTGCCTCCGGCGTGGCGGACATCGTCGAGGCCGTCAGGCAGATGCGCGGGGAGGCCGGTGCCACGCAGATGCCCAAGGTTCCCCAGACCACGTTCCTGCGCGGCTTTGGCGGCGGCCAGAACATCCGCTGCCAGATCCTGCGCACCCACGACTAGCGCCCGGCGCATCCAAGCAACCAAGAGGAGGTACACGATGCTTCTTGAAGACATGGAACCCATCGTTAAGAAGTTCTACGACGGCGTTGCCGAGGGCAAGCTCCTTGGCCGCAGGTGCGCCGAGTGCGGTGCCATCGAGTTCCCGCCGCACCTGGGCTGCAATGCCTGCGGCTACCACAAGACCGAGTGGGTGGAGCTCTCGGGTCACGGCACGCTCGAGTCCTTCGTGGCGCCCGGCATCCAGAACGACAAGCCCTACCTCAAGGAGGTCGCGCCCTACGGCTACGGCAAGGTGAGGCTCGACGAGGAAACGGAGTACTCGTTCGTGGTCTTCTGCGGCAAGAAGAAGGTCGTGAAGGGCCTGCAGGAGCGCCTCTACAAGAACCACGAGACCATCGGGGTCCACTTTAAGCCCATCAAGCGCGTCGTTCCCGAGAAGGAGGGCTCCGACGTGATGGTCGAGTGGTGGGAGCCCTGCTTCGAGCTGGACGAGGTCGCACAGGGGTAAACGCGCGCCAGGCATGGCGCTGCGCATCAAACAGGCAATCAATCGAAAGGAACCAACCATGGACAGCAACGAGCTCTTCTCCACCATCGCGGGCCTCGCCAAGGAGGCCTACAAGACCGACGTCGACATCACGCCCGAGACCACCTTCGACGAGCTGGGCAAGGGTTCCATGAAGATGATCGCCCTCACCTCGATGATCGAGAACGAGCTGGACGCCGAGGTCACCGTATCCGAGATCATGAACATGAAGACCTTCGGCGAGCTTGTGGGCCGCGTTGCCGAGGAGGTCGAGGAGTAGGCCCTCGCATCTCTCGCACGCACGACCGCCAGGAAACCCCGGGGCGGCTCCTTCTGGGGCCGTCCCTCTTTACTCACGGGAGAGACACATGAACCTCATGGATGACATGCGCGAGCGCGCCAGGGCAGACGTCCAGCGCGTCGCCTTCTTCGAGGGCGAGAACCCCACCATGATCCGGGCGGTGGCAGAACTCACCGCAGAGGGCCTTGCCACGTGCACCGTGGTGGGCAACCCCGAGGCCATCAGGGCGAACGCCGCCGAGCAGGGCGTGAGCCTTGCGGGCGTGGAGCTTGTCGACCTCGCGGACGAGGAGGGCAACGAGGCGATCGCCCAGCGCTTCGAGGCGCTCCCCGGCTGCAGGTGGAAGGCAAAGGGCGTGCGCCGTCGCGTGGTGCGCCCCATGGAGCGCGCGCTCATGATGCAGGCGCTCGGCGACGTGGACATCACCTTCGGGGGCATCGACTGCCCCACGGGCGACGTGATCCTTGGTGGTCAGGAGATTATCGGCCTCGCGGACGGCATCGACACGGTCTCGTCCATGGGAATCTTCGACATCCCCGGCTACCAGGGGTCGGACGGCCAGCTCCTAGGCTTCGGAGACTCCGCCGTGTGCCAGAACCCCACGCCCGAGCAGGAGGCGTCCATCGCCATCTCCGCCTGTGACACCTGGACCGCCCTCACCGGCCGTGAGGCCCGCTGCGCGCTGCTCTCCTTCTCGACCGACGGCTCCGGCGCGGGCGAGATGGTCCAGAAGGTGCGAGACGCCCGCGACATCACCCGCGACCGCAGGCCCGACCTCAAGATCGACGGCGAGTTCCAGCTCGACGCCGCCCTACGCCCCGAGGTCGCCGCCCACAAGGTCCGCCGCGAGAGCGACGTCGCCGGCAAGGCGAACGTCATCATCTGGCCCGACCTCAACGTGGGCAACGTGGGCGTGAAGCTTGTGCAGATGTTCGGCCACGCGGACGCGTATGGCCCCATGCTCCAGGGCTTCAGGAAGATCGTCTGCGACTGCTCGAGAAGCGCGCCCGTCTCCGAGATCGTGGGCAACGTCGTGATGTCCTGCGTGCGCTCGCAGTGCCTCAAGGGGGAGTAGCCATGGCCGAGAAGAACTATCGCGTCCTGGTCATCAACCCCGGATCGACCTCGACCAAGGTGGGCCTCTTCGAGGGGGACAGGGAGGTGTTCACCGAGAACGTCGCCCACGACGCGCAGAGGCTCAAGGAGATCGGCGACGTGTCGGCCCAGCTGCCGTACCGTCGCGACATGATTCTCGAGATTCTCGGCAAGCACGGCCTCGATCTCTCGACCGTCGACGCCTACGTGGGCCGCGGCGGTGGCCTCACGGCCTGCGAGGGCGGCGTCTATGAGGTCAACGAGAGGATGCTTCACGACGCCCGACTGGGCGCAAACGGGGTCCAGCACCCAGCCCAGCTCGGCTCCCAGCTCGCCCATGAGTTCGCGCTGTTCGCCACGCCCGGCGGCAAGCCCTGCTACGTGGTCAACCCTCCCGACACCGACGAGCTCTGCGATGACGCGCGCATGACGGGCATCAGGGGCGTCTACCGCAACGTCCACCTGCACGCGCTCAACCTCAAGGAGACCGCCATCCGTCATGCCGCCACGCTTGGGAGGCGCTACGAGGACTGCGACTTCATCGTGTGCCACATCGGCGGCGGCATCTCGATCTCCGCCCACCGGCACGGGCGCATGATCGACGGCTACGACATCGTCGGCGGGGAGGGCCCCATGACGCCAACGCGCTCGGGCGCCGTGCCCGTGGTGGCCGTCCTGGACTACCTTGAAGACCATGATGCGTCCGAGACGCGAAGGCTCAGCCAGCGCTGCGGTGGGTTTGCCGACCTCCTGGGCACCTCGGACGCGCTCGAGGTCTGTCGTCGCGCGGAGGCGGGCGACGAGGCCGCCTCACGTGCCTGGAGCGCCATGGAGTACCAGATCGTGAAGTACATCGGGTCCATGGCGACGGTGCTCAGGGGCAGGGTCGACGGCATTCTCCTCGGGGGCGGCATGGTGCACAACCAGGGGCTTGTTAATTACATCCGGGAGGGCTGCGGCTGGATTGCCCCCGTCACGGCATACCCGGGCGAGTTCGAGCTGGAGGCCATGGCGGCGGGCGCCATCCGCGTTCTCTCCGGCGAGGAGGAGGTCAAGCACTATACCGGGCATCCGGTCTTCTCGGGTTTCGCCTGCTTCGAGTAGGGATGCGAGCCTGTCTCGACGGGCACTTCTCGCTTCGTGCGATAGCACATAAAGATGTCACATATCGTCGAAAGCTTGTGCTAAGAGCCATAGGATGCAATGGATCCCCCTACTAGCATAAAGGGCATCGGGCGGCGTGCGGGAATGCCCCGTGCGCCGCATTTTGTACCTTTGGGCACATGCCCAGCGTCTAGGGAAGGAATCACTCATGCCGATGAAGACTCCAACGCGGTTTGTGAAGGCGGCAATTCTGGATCTCTGCACAGCCCTGGTGCTGTGCGTGCTCTGCGAGTGGCTTGCGATCTACGTCTTTCACACTGCGACGCCGGCCCCGGGCGAGGCGTGGATCTGGCCCATGTTCTGGATCAACTACGTGTTTGCCTGGTGCGTGGCCACCATCATCGGCATGGTTCCCTCACTTCCGGACGCGAGCGTCCGCTGGGCGATGAAGCGCTCCAACCCTTCCGAGGGCGTCAAGTTTGGGGCGCTTGTGAACGTGCCCATCAACACGGTCTACGCCCTCATCCTCTGCTACCTGGTGGGGACGCTCGACGCCTGCATTCTGGGTGGCGCGCCGCTCATCGCGTCGGTCTTTGGCTTCCTGCAGAACATCATTCCGGTGTGGATTGCCTGCTACATCGTCACGTTCTTCCTGCAGGGCCCCATCGAGGGCTTCGCCCGCAAGGTGTGCGACGACCCTGCCCCGCAGATGCACTAGCGCAGACGCACGGGGCACGCATAGGAACTGGCGTTTTGGCACCCGGGCCGTGTGGCTCGGGTGCCGCTTTGGACTCAAGGAAGGAACTTCTCGCATGGACAAGGCCTTTACGGTTACGGATCTCGGCGACGGCCTGTGGGAGATCGCGGACAGCGTCGGCTGCCGCTGCTACCTGGTGAAGGGTCGTGACCGCGTGGCGCTCGTGGACTCCTGCGTTGGCGTGGGCGACCTGCGCCCCGTGGTGCGTGAGCTTGCGGGCGGCCTTCCCGTGACCGTGCTCCTTACGCACCGCCACCACGACCACATTGCGGGATCCTACCTCTTCGACGACGTGCGCATCCCCCGGGAGGAAGAGGTCGACCTCGACGTCGAGGAGGAGCAGAACCTGCATGCCCGGAGCCTCTACGTGGAGCAGGGACGTGCCCCCGAGGGGGCGTTCTGGGCCATGAGCGAGGGCACAAGGCCGACCTTCTCGCACGTTGAGGAGGGAGACGTTCTCGACTTGGGCGGGGTCACCATCGAAGGGTACTTCCTGCCCGGACACACCGGCCACTCCATGGGCTATCTGCTGCGCGAACGGAGACTCCTGCTTGCAGGCGATGCGGTCACGCCCTGCATGTGCCTCTTCTTCCCCGAGAGCTTGCCCATCGCCGACTGGCGCCAAACGCTCAACAAGATGGGCGCAATGCCCTTCGACACGTTCCGGATTGGCCACTACTCCCACGAGTTCTCCAAGGACGACCTGCGGGGATTCGTCACCGCCGCCGACTATGCGCTGAGCGGCGCACGAGGCCTCTCGTGGGTGTACACCTACATTGAGGGCCTCAGGGGCTCGCTCTACATCTCGCCGGAAACGCCGACGGACGATGCGGACTCGCCGGATTTTCGCGCGGTGATCGACCCCTATGTGCCCAGGGAGCACAGGCGTCGCAGGCGCCACGGGGCGCAGGGCGCTGCAGGCGACGGGGCATCCGGCGAGGAGCGGTAGGCACGCCACAGGGCGCGTTTTAGCAGCAAGTGCGTACGTAGTCGCTACTGTGGCGTCGTTTTGACGCCACAGGGCCAGTTCTGGCAGCGAGTGTGTACGTAACCTTCATTGTGGCGTCGTTTTGGCGCCACAGGGCGCATTCCCGCAGCCATCACGTACAGAACGAGCCCTCTGGCGCAGTCCATTCACTGACGCCGGAGGGCTCGTCTCGCGCAGAGCCGTCGTGCGAGGCGCTGCCTATCGCCCGGAACCTGCGGCCCCGTTGGGCGCATGCGCAAGCGCATAGAGCGCCAGCGCCAGGCATGCCGCCATGCACACCAGGGACAAGGCGAACATCAGGCCATATCCGCCGTCCGAATCTATCACCAGGCTCCAGAACACCGCCGCGACGGCGCTCATGAGCGACCCAACCATGGAGACGCGCGAGTAGATATTGGCGTAGTCGGCGGAGCCAAAGGCGCTTCGCACCAGAAGCGGCGTCTCGACCGTGGTCATGGCGTAGACCACGCCAAAGCAGAGCGCCCCCACCAGCAGCAGCGCGAGTAACGAGGGCATGCCCCACATGAGAAGGACGCCCACCGCGCCAACGACGATGCCGCACACGGCACCGAGGCGCACGGAACGGTCGCTTACCGAGCCGAGAAACACCTTGCCGATGGCCTGTCCGCCCATGGCAGCCGAGGCAACGACGCCCGATGCGGCGGCAACCTGCGGCAGCGAATTGGAAAACGACATCGCGTAGCTCGAGAGGAACTGGTAGACGGTCTGGTTGAGCGTAATCAGCCCGCAGAAGGCCACGATGGCCCAAAACGCCGGCATGCGCATGGCATCGGCGGCGGAGACGCCCTCGGTGACAGCGGTTGTTCCCGCATCGGAGCCGACAGCCTCGCCCTTGTCAGCGCCATAGGGGAGAAGGCCCTTGTCGGCGGGCTTGCCACGAACCACGAAGAGCGTGAAGGGCAGCGTCCCCACAAGGATGATGACGCCAAAGACGAGATAGGCCTCGCGCCATCCCTCGGGGGAGGACTGGATGATCGCGGTCCCCATGGGGTTGAAGATGACGCCGCCAATGCCCGTGAAGGCCATGCAGAGCCCCACAAAGAACCCCACGCGCCTGACGCACCAGGCGTTGACGAGCGTGGGAACGGCCAGGTAGATGAGAGGCGCCACGCCTATGCCCAACGCAGCGCCCACGAGGTAGAACTGCCAGATCTGCTGGCAGGACGCCATGCCAAACATGCCCAGCCCACAGAGTGCGGTGGCAGCGGAGAGAACCGCGCGTGCGTCTTGAGCCGCCAGGAGCTTGCCGGCAACGGGAAGCGTGGCCATCATGGCAAGGTTGAGCACCGAGAAGTACAGCGTGAAGGAGGCCTTGGGCACGCCAAAGAACTCGGAGACCGGCGTGAAGAAGATGCCCGCGCACGAGAGGACCAGTGCGCAGGGGAGGCATGTCATCACGATGCACGAGAGGACGATGAGGTAGGCGTAGTGAAAGCCGCCGCGCGCGGCCGCGCTGTTTCTCGCCATGCCCTACGCCTCCACGTCGGCGGGGGCGCCGTCCAGCTTGAAGCCGTCCCAGGAAGGCTCGCCCGTGTAGGTCATGACGTCCTCCACGCCGTCGAGCGCGCGCACCGCACCGGCTGCCGCGCCCTCCATCTCGAAGTCTCCCGCGTACACGAAGACCGGGGCAATCCAACCTACGTGCGCCGTCACGTAGTCAACAAAGCGCTGGTCGTGCGACACGCCGCCCGTGAGCACGACGCCGTCGACCTTGCCCTCGAGCGTCGCGGCGAAGGCGCCGATCTGCTTTGCGGTTTGGTACGCCATGGCCTCGAAGACAAGCTTCGCCCACTCGTCGCCGGCGTCGATGCGCGCGTCGATCTCCATCGCGTCATCGGTGCCGAGCAGGCCCTTGAGTCCGCCTGTCTTGCCAATGACGCCCATGACCTCCTTCTTGTCGTGCGTGCCCGAGAAGGCGAGGGCGGCAATGGGCTTTGCCGGCACGTCGCCGGAGCGGTTGGGGGCAAAGGGGCCCGAGCCCTCCAGCACGTCGTTCGTGTCGACCATGCGCCCGTGCCTGTGTGCGGCAACCGAAAGGCCGCCGCCGACGTGTGCCACGATAACGTTGACCTCGTCGTAGTGCTTGCCGAGGGACGCCGCGCAGCGGATGGCGCACTCCTTCTGGTTGAGGCAGTGCACGTGGCTCTTGCGATAGACGCCGGGATAGCCCGTGATGCGGGCAACGTCCGCAAGCTCGTCGGTGTCCGGCTGGTTCACGGCAAAGGCGGGCCTGCCGCAGCGGCTGGCAAGGTCAAAGAGGATGGGCGCGCCCAGGATGGCAGGGTGGTTCATTCCGCAGTTGAGCACATGCTCGCAGACGGTCCTGTCGATACGGAAGATGCCGCCCTTGGTGGGTCCCATGCCGCCGCAGTAGCCGGAGAACGCGTCGATGCTCTCGAGCGCGATACCTGCCGCACCAAGCGCGTCGAGCACGGTCTTGGTGCGGAACTCCAGCTGGTCAGCCGCGTGATCGAAGCCTGCCAGCACGGCAGGGTCGTGGCGGACGTTCTCCCTCATCAGGGCCTTCTCGCCCTCGAAGACGGCCACCTTCGTGGATGTGGAGCCGGGGGACAGCGTAAGAATGCGATAGGTCATGTACAAGCTCCCTTGGGTTTGCGGTTGCGCGTGGTGCGGGCTAGCGGGCGGAGAGGACGAGCATGGCGATGTCGCCCACCATCTCCTCGACGGAGGAGCCGCGCGAGCTGTCTGCCACCGGGCGCCTGAAGCCCGAGAGGTTGTGGCCGTAGCCCTTGCCGTGCGCGAAGAGCTGGATGAGCTTGACGGCGGTGTTCGCGCAGTTGAGGTCGGGGAACACGAGCACGTTCGCGCGGCCGGCCACGGCGCTCTCGCGCTTGACCTTCTTGGCGGCAACCGCCGGGACGATGGCCGCGTCAAGCTGGAACTCGCCGTCAAGCGCGAGGTCGGGCCTGCGGTCGCGGGCAATCGAGAGGGCCTCGCGGATGCGCTCGACGCTGGGGCTCTCGCCGGAGCCGTCCGTGGAGTAGCTGATAAAGGCGCAGCGTGGCTCCCAATCCATGAGGGATGCCACGTTGTCGCAGGCGGCAATCGCGATGGAGGCGAGCTCCTCGGCCGTGGGCTCGGGGTTGAGGCCGCAGTCGGCGAGCGCGATAACGTCGCCCTCAGGTCCGGTGAAGCTCGGCGTCTGCACAAGCGCCAGGATGGAGGGCACGTCCACGCCGTCTGCCAGACCGATGATCATCTGAGCGGCCATGAGGACGTCGCCGGTGGTGTTGGTGTGCCCGCAGAACGTGCAGTCCACGTCGCCCAGGTCCTCAAGCATCATGGCGTAGTTGAGCGGGTTCTTGAGCTTGCGGCGCGCCGCCTTGGCCGAGAAGAGCCTCTCGCGACCGGCGTTCATGTAGCGCTCGGCAAGGGCGTCCGCTGCTGCAGCGTCCGTGGTGTCGACGATGCGCATCCCCACGGTCGAGACGCCCGCGCGCTCTGCCGTCTGCGCGATGACGTCCGCAGGGCTCACGAGAACCGGGGTCCCAATGCCGTCGTCCGCGACGCGCCGTGCCGCAAGCAGCGTGTCCTCGTTCTCGCACTCGGGAAGCGCCACGGCCTTGGGCGCCTTGCGGGCCTTCTCGATGAGCTCGTCAATAAGTGCCATGTTTTCCTGCCTTTCCTTGGCCTCGTATGCTGTTGGTCGCTATCGCCTGGAGGGGATCTTGAAGAGGATGACCGACGTCACATAGCCGATAAGGACAAGCTGCAGGAACGTCTGGCTCCACGCGGCAAGCATCTGGTCTGGGCCAACCTGCGTCACCGCCTCGGTGAGGGAGATGATCGTGACAAAGATCAGGTTCTCCACGAAGATGGCGACGTACGGGCGCGCGGCCTTCCCGTCAAGACCTGTCGTGAGCGACTGCGAGATGCTCACCGTGGGGACGAGAAGCTGCGCCACGACGTTGGTCGTGAACGCCACGCAGGTGTAGGGATACCAGGTCGCCCACGCAAGCGGCGCGCCGGCAAGCAGCGTCGCGCTCGTGTTGATGACGAGCGCGAGGACGATGTCGTTGACGAGCGTTCTGATGTTCCATTCGCACATGGCATGCACCTCGTGTCTCTCTGCGATAGCCCAGAAGCTAGAGTACGGCGCGCCCAAACTGGCTCCCATGGAACGCGCACCAAATTACTTGCGCGGAGAAGTTACTATGTTTGTGCACGAGCACAGCACGGCCGAGGAGGAGAGATGAGGCTTCGTACCATCCTGAACGAGCTGCCCGTTACAAGCTCCTACATCCACGATGACGAGCTGCTCGAGTGGGACCTCATCGTCTCTCCCGAGTGGAACGTGGGATCGAAGGGCGTCGTGTGCCTGGGCTCCATGGCAGACTTCCAGAGCAACGACGTCCCCCAGACGGGCGACGGCATCATGCTCGTCTACGTTCAAGGCGAGCTTGACGAGCAGTACCACAAGCCCCCGCGCAACGTGGTGTTTGTCACCGGCGAGGCCTCTCCGAGCGACTTCCAGGAGGCATTCATGCGTCTGGTGCTCAAGAGCGGCGAGCTAGCCGTGAGGAGGGAGGCGCTCTTCCGCTGCTACCTGGACTCCTACGACCTCAGGCAGTTCGCCCGGCGCGCCTCGGAGGTGATTGGCAACCCCGTGGTGATAAGCAACACCGACCACAAGGTGCTGGCAACGGCCGGTGAGATTCCCAGCGACCGCCCCGATATCGCTGCCACGGTCGAGAACGGCTACGTCTCGCAGTCGGTGGAGGACCATCTCGCCGAGTCGGGGATCCTCAGCTCCGTGAGGAGCTCCCGCCACTCGATCATCACGACCAACGTGGCCGACAACCTGCGCTGCGTGACCTCGATCATCTACCACCATCGCCTCGAGATGGGGCGCTTCGACGCGTTTGAGGTGACCCACGAGGTCACCGGCGTCGACCTTGAGCTCATCGATTTCGCCACCTCGCTCGCCGGCCTCATGATCGATCGGCTCGGTGTCGCCGGCAAGCGCGTGGACATGGGCTCATCCGTCCTCGCCGACGTCCTCTCCGGCAAGTTCGAGGACAAGGACGCCGTCCGAGAGCACCTGCGGCTCGCTGACGTCCCGCTCGACTGCAACTACGTGCTGCTGCGCGTGGTGGGGCAACCCGGCGCCGGCCACGACTACTACGCACGCGTTGGCCAGCTTGTGGGAGACGCGCTCTCCGGCAGCGTCTGGACCATCTTTGGCTCTGCGGTTGTCGTGCTCGTCTCGCTCGGGGAGGTCACCGACCAGGGCTTTGAGGACTACGAGACGTGCGAGCGCAGGATCTTGAGGGACAGGAACTTCATGGCCGCGCTCGACCACAACGACATGCGCGCCTTTGCGAGCGAGCCCTTCTCCGATGTCATGCTGGTGCGTCCCCGTCTCAAGCAGTGCATTCTTCTCGACGAGGCGGACGTTCTCGAGAGGGGAGGGCGCCAGCGCGTTGTCTTCTTCTGGGAGCGGCGCTTCCAGATGGTGGCGTCCGTCTTCAAGGGCCTCGGCTACTCCGACATGCTCCTCGACAAGCGCGTGGTGGCGATGGCGCGCTACGACCGAGTGCACGGGAGCGCCTACCTCGAGACGGCGGTGATGTCGGTACGCTTCCCAGGAAGCCCCGCCGAGGCGGCGGATGCCCTCAACGTGCACAGGAACACCTACTTCTATCGCGTGAACAAGATAGGCGAGCTTTTCAAGCTCGACCTCAAGGATGGTGACGACCGCCTGGCGGTCTCCTTCACGGCACGGGTCCTCGAGGCGCTGGGGGATGGCGCGGTTGTCAACGGAGACCTCCTCGAGACAAGCTGAGGGACTTTCTCGGCCAATCTTCTATGCAATTGCACAGTATTCCCGGCGATAGGCTTCTGCCATCAGGAAAGGCCGCCGCGCGGGGACGCGGCGGAAACGCTGCGAGAGGGAAGGTTGGAGTCCCATGGCAAAGGTTTTGGGCGTCTCGTTTGGAACCAAGAACGGCAACAACGACAGCATCTGCAAGGAAGCGCTGATGGGGGCCGTCGAGGAGGGCTGCGAGGTCGAGTTCATCCGTGCGATGGACCTCAACATCAAGCACTGCACCGGCTGCATCACATGCGTGAAGATGCTCATGAGCGGCCAGGGCAACATGTGCATCCACAAGGACGACTTCGACTGGCTGTTCTTCAAGATGGCCGAGGCAGACGGCATCATCATGTGCGACCCCATCTTCGAGACGGGCGCGTCGGGCCTCTTCCACACCATCATGGATCGCTTTGGGCCCCGCATGGATACCGGCAACAATGTGATCGCCACCCACGTTGCCGAGAAGATCGCCGCCGAGGGCGGTACGTCAAAGGCACCGGATCCGCGCGTCATCTGCCCGGGCAAGCCTGTCTCCTACATTGGCATCGGTGGCTCCGACTGGGGCACGCACGTCCAGTCCGACCACGCCATCCAGTCGATGACCCCCACCTGGAAGGTCATCGACAACGAGTGGGTGCCCTGGTCAAAGCGCGCCCTTCTCGACGACAAGGTCGTTGCGCGCGCGCACCAGATCGGCGTGAACCTCGCCCGCGTCGCCAAGGATCCCGAGCACGCGTCCTACCAGGGTGCAGAGGGCGTCTGCCCGCACTGCCACGCCAATGACTTCTACCTGGTTCCCGGCACGGACAAGGCCATCTGCTCCGTCTGCGGCCTCGAGGGCCACGTGAGCGTTGTCGATGGCAGGATCCAGGTCGAGTACCGCCACGACGAGTGCTACGACGAGCGCGGGCTCTTCCGTGCGCACGACACCGCCGAGGGCAAGCAGATCCACGGCGAGGACATTGGCCGCATGGAGGGCGAGCTCGCACAGCTGCAGAAGGGTGACGAGTACAAGCAGCGCGTCGCGAAGTACAAGTCCTTCATCCAGCCCACCATGCCCCCGAGGGGCTAGGGCCTGCACGCGGCGCCTCTCCCACGGCATCGCGCACCGCGCACAGTCTTGCGCCGGGCACGGTGCCGTTCTTTTGTACGGACGCACATAGCCCGCGCGGGCAGATGCTGCGACATTACTAACCGTATGGGTTACACAAGGCGTCCTGTTGTCCCAACTTTGGAGGTATGACATGGCCAAGCAGCTTGAAACCGACGTTGTCGTTGTTGCGGCGGGCCTCTCCGGACTCGCCGCGGCGATCTCTGCGGCTGAGAACGGCGCGAGCGTCATCGCGCTCGAGAAGGCGTCCAACACCGGTGGCGCCGCAAACATGGGCATGGGCCCCTGCGCCGCAGGCTCCCCCGTGCAGAAGGCCTCGATGATAGAGGTCACCCCCGGCGAGCTCTTCCGCCGCCACATGTTCTACACCCACTACCAGGTCGACCCCCGTCTCGTGCGCGCGTACTACTTCAAGAGCGGCGACACCATCCAGTGGCTCATGGACATGGGTGTCAAGTTCAACTCCGTGCGCCCCGCGTTCCGCGCCCGCGAGCGCACCCGCGCCTACGCCGACGGCGAGTACACCTGGCACGTCGTCCAGCCCGAGGATGGCTCCGAGCCCGGCCCGCGCGCCGCGACCACGATGACCAAGCGCATGACCGAGCGCGCCCAGGCGCTGGGCGTCGAGTTCATGTTCGAGACACCTGGCAAGGAGCTCATCACCAACGACGAGGGTGCCGTGGTGGGTGCGAAGGCCGTCGACAAGGACGGCGAGGAGGTCGACATCGCCTCCAAGGCGGTCATCGTCGCCACCGGCGGCTTTGGCGCCAACGCCAAGATGATCAAAGATCTCATCGGCCTCGACTGGGGCAAGAACCTCTACTCCTTCGCCGTGCCCGGCATGGATGGCGACGGCTTCAATATGTGCCACAAGGCGGGTGCCGGCCACACGCCCGTGACCATGGAGATGATGTACCAGCTCCCCGACAACATGAACCACTTCTACGTCGAGGGCGGCTTCCGCCAGCCCTGCTACTGGTGCGACCGCAGCGGCGAGCGCTTCATGCCCGAGGACGACATCTTCAACACCACCTTCGTGGGCAACGCGATCAACCACCTGCCCGGCAAGGTCGCCTTCTCGATCTTCGACTCCAAGATGCTCAAGCACTGGAAGAAGGACGGCCCCGACATCGTGAGCCACGTCCACCCCAAGGACCTCTACCAGGGCTTCGACGAGCAGTTCGCCAGCGACGAGGACACCTACCTCGACGGCGACGGCAACCACGTCATCGCCAGGGCCGACACGCTCGAGGAGCTTGCCGAGAAGATCGGCATCGACCCCGAGGGCCTCGTCAAGAACGTCGAGGAGTACAACGCCATGTGCGCCGAGGGCTGGGACTCTCTCTTCGAGAAGGAGCGCGAGTTCATGCAGCCGCTCGAGAACGGACCCTTCTACGCCTGCCGCCAGTACGTTGGCGCCTATGGCACGCTGGGCGGCGTCCTCATCAACCAGCGCATGGAGGTCATGACCGACGAGCACGAGACCATCCCCGGCCTGTACTGCGTGGGCACGGATGCCTGCACCATCTACGGTGACTCCTACAACTACGCCATCCCGGGCAACACCATGGGCTTCTGCCTCAACTCCGGCCGCATCGCCGGTGAGAACGCGGCTGCCCTCTCGATGGAGTCCGCGTCGGACGACGAGTGGGACTAGCACGCACGAGCTTGTGACCGGTGCGCCCCGCTGCGCTTGCGGCGGGGCGCACCGTCTTGGAAGACCATCATTGTCGTTGGAGAGGGACATGATGAAGCTGACGATTGACGGAAGCGAGGTCGAGGCCGCCGAGGGCACCTCCGTGCTCGATGCCGCGCTCGATGCGGGGGTCTTCATCCCGCACCTCTGCAAGCACCCGGACCTCGAGGCCGTGGGCGGCTGCAGGCTGTGCGCCGTGGAGGTGGACGGGTCCGGCCACGCCGTTCCCGCCTGTAAGACGCAGGTGAGGGAGGGCATGGTCGTCGACTCCCACGCCGCCTGCGCCGACCGCGTGCGCAGGATGGCAATGGAGCTCATCCTTGCCACGCACCCCTCGGACTGCACCGGCTGCCCCAAGTACGGTGTCTGCGAGCTGCAGTCCATGTACCAGTACCTGGGCGTCTCGCCCGCGCGCTGGCGCTGCCGCGCCCGCACCGTCCCCACGGACGACTCGAACCCGCTCATCACCCACATGTTCACGCGCTGCGTGCGCTGCGGCCGCTGCGTGCGCGCCTGCCGCGAGCTGCGTGGCGTTGGGGTTCTCGACTACCAGCGCACCGAGGACGGCGTGCGCATCGGCATCGACGGGGGAGTCTCGCTCGAGGAGGCAGGCTGTCGCTTCTGCGGTGCCTGCGTCGAGGTGTGCCCCACGGGCTCTATCGTGGACGTTCTCGGCCTCAACAAGCCCGGGCGCAGCCGCGAGGACAACGTGGTGCCCTGCCGCTCCGGCTGCCCCGCGCACATCGACATCCCGCGCTACCTGCGCCACGTGAAGGCGGGGGAGTGGGAGCAGGCCACGGCCGTCGTGCGCGAGAAGGTCCCGTTCCCCGAGACCCTCGGCTCGATCTGCACGCACAACTGCCAGGGCGGGTGCAAGCGCAACCACCTGGAGGGGCCGCTCTCCATCTGCAGGCTCAAGCGCGCCGCCGCCGTGCGCGACACGGGCGAGTGGAAGTCGCGTGTGCGCCACGAGCCGCTCTCGGGCAAGCGCGTGGCCGTCGTGGGCGCGGGTCCCGCCGGCCTCACCGCAGCCTACTACCTTGCCGAGAAGGGCCATGCGGTCACGGTCTTCGAGGCCCAGGATCGCCCCGGCGGCCAGCTCCGCTACGGCATCCCCGCCTACCGCCTGCCCGACGAGGTTCTCGACCGCGAGGTCTCGACCATCCTCGAGGTGGCGCAGGGGGCGGACGAGAGGCCCCGCATCGAGCTGCGCTGCGGCGAGCGCCTGCACGACGTGAAGTCGCTCCTCGGCAGCTATGACGCGGTGCTGGTGACCGTTGGCACCTTCGACGGCACGGTGCTCCCCATGAAGGGCCACGACCTCTCCGGCGTCATCCGCAACACCGACTTCCTCAAGGCCGCCCGCAAGGGCGAGCCCGTCGAGGTGAAGGGGCGCGTGGTGGTTCTCGGCGGCGGAAACGTGGCCTACGACTGCGCCCGCACCGCCGTGCGCCTTGGTGCCACGAGCGTGGACGTCGCCTGCCTCGAGGCCGAGGCCGCCATGACCTCAACCCCCGAGGAGCGCGAGGAGGCAGCCGAGGAGGGTGTGGTCCTGCACGACGCCTATGCGTTCACCTCCATCAACGAGTCTGAGGAGGGCTCGGGCAAGGTGGGCTCCATCACCATCAACAAGATCGCCAAGTTCTACTTCGACGAGAACCACCGTGCCGTGACCGAGCTCGTGGAGGGAGGCGAGCTCACGCTCCCCGCAGACCACGTGATCTTTGCTGTTGGGCAGAAGCCCGAGGACACGCGCGACATGGGCCTCGAGCTCACGCACGGCCCGTACGTGGTGGCCGACGCCGAGCACCGCACGAGCGAGGAGGGCATCTTCGCCGCTGGCGACGCCGTGACGGGCACCAAGTCCGTGATCGCCGCCATCGAGGGCGGCCGCGAGGCGGCCCAGGCCATCGACCGCTACCTGGGCGGTGACGGCGACATCTCCGAGGTGCTTCTCGACCCCGAGGCTCCCGAGCAGCGCATCGGGCATGCGGGCGAGCACTTCTACGACGTGCCGCTCGAGCCCAAGATCGCGCCCGCGGCAGAGCGCCGCGACAACTTCAGGCAGTACGAGTGCCCGTTCGCGGAGTCCGAGGCGGAGCGCGAGGCGTCGCGCTGCCTCCAATGCGACCTGCGCCTGACCCTCGAGCGCCCGAAGCTGTGGAACGAGTACCCGCAAAGGAGCGCAAACTGATGACTCTCGTCAACTTCATGCCGCTCGACCGCTCGCACCCGGTCGCGCTCGAGCTGCTCCGTTCCAACCTCGAGACGGCCGCGCGTCGCGTGGCGGAGGAGGACGTGCGTCTGCTCGTGCCCGCCTCCGCGACCGACGTCGTCGCGGCGCTGGGCGAGGGGAGCCTCGTCACGGCGGACGACTCCTTCGGCTTCGTCTACGCCAACGACACCGCCGCCTCGCGCGTCCTTGTCGGCGAGAAGCCACTGCCCTCCGCCGTGAGCGGGGCAACCGAGGGCTGCGACCCGGTCGTGCCCGGCGAGCGCTGGCTGCGCGGAGACGAGCGCAAGACGGTCTACGTGGGCGAGACGCGCGTGGACACGGCCGCCGCGACCACGGTCGCGGAGCTTCTCGGTGCGGCCGGCGTCTCCGCCGATGATACCAAGGCCGTCTACCTGGGCTACCCCATGTGCGCCTTCGTGGCACCGGCGCACTTTGGCGATGCCGTGACCCTTTCCTGCGACGAGGTGCGCGTGATAGGCACGGGCGACTGCGCCGTCGACGCCGTGCGCGAGATCCTCGACGGCTTCCACCGCGAGTGCTGCGGTCGCTGCGTCTTTGGCAACGAGGGCGGCCACCAGCTCTGCGCCATTCTCGCCGACGCATGTGCCGGCAAGGGCCAGGCTGCCGACCCCGATCTCATCCGAGATCTTGCACCCACGATGGCGGAGCAGGCGCTCTGCGAGGTGGGCCAGCGCATGGCCGGTGTGGCCGCACAGGCGCTCGACCTGTTTGGCGACGAGCTCGAGGCGCACGTCTCGCGGCACCAGTGCCCTGCGGGAACCTGCCGTGCGCTTGTCACCTATCACATCCTGGTCTCGCGCTGCACCGGCTGCGGCGAGTGCCTGGGCGCGTGCGAGGAGGACGCCATCGAGGGCAAGCCCGGGTTTGTCCACGTGGTCGACCAGCGCGCCTGTGTGCGTTGCGGTGCGTGCCTGGACGCGTGCCCCAAGGGTGCCGTGGTGACGGCCGGGCTCAAGAAGCCCAAGACGCCGCCGCACCCCATTCCCTGTCGCGTGCACTAGACGGCTGAGGCTGTGGCGCTCGGGTCTCCCGTCCTTCGCGCAGAATATCGCTTATTCTTAAAACCAGCACTGCGCAACTGCGCAAATGCGCCGGTTGTTTAGGATAAAGCGATATTCTCCGAGAAGGTCGGGAGATTCAGCCATGGCAGACCATCTCTCCATTCCCCATGGTCCCTCATCGTTCGAAAGCCTGCTCAAGGGTGCGGGACTCTCCGAGCGCGAGGCGGATGCGGCCCGGACGGTAGTCATGGGCCTCACCGCAGCTGACGCTGCCCCGCTTATGGGTGTTGGGGCGTCGACCGTTGGCAGCTATCGGCAGCGGGCCTACCAGAAGCTTGGGGTGTCGACAAAGGCAGAGTTCCTGAGAATGCCCTCGTGCGCCCAGTGGCAGAGTGCGTTGGCGCAAGAAGGTGCTCCCTGCAATGAGACCTCCGAGATGACGTCCGACGCCCTCCATGGCTCGCGGCCGCCTTACCTTCGGCTCTTCCTCAAGTGTTTTCTCGCAAGCGTTGCCATTGTGTCTGCCGTTGTGGTCATCTTCTTGGTTTCTCGGCCTCAGTACGCTTACGTCGAATCACCAAATGGATTCATCTCCTCCGATTTCGGCGATGTCCCAGACGTGACGGGCATGCGCGCGGATGCGGCTGCATCTGCGCTGGCGTCTGCAGGCTACTTCCCGGAGTTTCTGCCCAGTGCTTCCCCGGAATCCCCAGGCACGACGATTCACGTGAGCGAAATCGGAGACATGAAGGACGCTGACGAGAATCGCTCTGCCGTAGCGTGGGACGGCGGCAGCGCCTCTGGTTATAACATGCATGGCGATTGGAAGGCCTACGTCCTGATCGTCGTTGCCGTCTAGGCTCGCGCTTGCGGGTGTAGCTGCGCCGTCGACGGGTGGCAAATGTAGCAAATCGGTCTAACTACAGACATCTCCACCGCGTCAGACTACCTTTTCAGCAGGTCGGATATGCATGACGGCGGAGAAGGGGTGTTCGCGATGGTTCAAGGGCTGGGCGCGTGGGAGATAGTCGGCATGTTCCTCGTGCTGGTTCTCGTGGTTGCGCTCCTGATCTTTGGAATTGCGCTTCTCGTCAGGAAGGCATCTGGTCGGCGCGGGTAGGACTTGGAGCATGTCAATGCCTCCGCGCCGGCATCGGCGAGTCATGTCCGTGGAGGCCTCGGGGCCCGCGAGGTCGACGCCGCCGACCGACGCGCGCACCCCCGGACCTCCCTAAGGAAGACCAACATCTTTGTGCCACGCTGCGGCAGCTGCCATCCGCAGAACGCCCCTAGTGGGCCAACTTTAGTCCCAGGCGTAAAGGACACACCTACAGGCCGAGCACTACGCTCAGCTTCCTGGAGACTTCCTCCATCGTCTCTTCGTCCAGCTTCCCGATTCTCTTGTCCAGCATTGCTCGCCTCACCGAGGCAATCTTGTCGGTCATCACGAAGCTCGTCTTTTCCAAGCCGTTTTGATGCGAGGGTTCCACGCGGACGCGCGTGGGTATGTTGCTTGAGCCGAAGGACGTGAGCAGGCAAAGCACGACGGAGTCGAGGCCCCCCACGCCATCGCTCTGCACGATAACGACAGGCCGGGCCTTGCCGGCGTACAGCTCGTCTCGCATGGTCCATACCTCACCGCGCATCGCGCATCATTCTCAGCACTCGGAATAGCCAGAATGCGAGTTCCATCTCTGACGGAGGTCCAGGAGCATGTTGCCCTCCGCAACCTTGGGGTTGGAAGTGCCTCGCGGAGTTCCTCCGCCCGGTGACATTGCGCTTGTCCAGATGATTTGCCAGACTGTCGCCCGCAGCCGCGCCGGCAACTTACCACGCTGGAGGGGTGCTTGAGTCAGGCACCCCTTCCCGAGTTTTGCAGCATAGCTGAATAGGGTTCCGCTCAACCGCCCTGCTCACGATCGCGACCCGATCGCGACGTCGTGGCGTCCTTGTGACGCCGTTCGTCTCGCTCCTTGACCGCCTGCCGAGAAGTCCCTATACTCAACCTGCAATGCAGTTGTGATTCGCAGGAAGTGGGGTGGATCTTCTCGCCCCGCTTCCTTTCTGTATGTACCTGCGATGTGTGAGGGAGACCAGCTATATGAAGTCAAGCCCTGATTAGAAGCTTTTCGACTGATTTTGGTTTTATTGGATCCTGCACTTTGAAAGCCGAATATCGAATGCTTGCAGGAGCAATGGCGAATCGCCGCTCGGGGTCGTATGGGGCCTGGTCGCGCATGACCGCGTAGACGATGTGGCACAGCTTCCTGGCGACGGCCGTCACCGCCACCCGGTGGCACTTGCCCTCGGCGCGCTTCTTCTCGTAGGACCCTCGCAGCCTGGGGTCGAACCTCCTGGCGGCGTCGGCCGCGAGCCACATCGACCTCCTCAGATAGGGCGACCCCGCCTTGGTGATGGGCCCGCCTTCCGCCTCGAACCGGCCCGACTGGCTCACCCCCGAGTTCAGGCCCGCGTACTTCACGACCGAGGCGGCGTTCCTGAACCTGCGCACGTCCCCGATCTCAGCGACTGTCTGGGCGCCCAGCGTGGACGACATCCCCGGTATGGTCGGGACGAGCGGCTCGATGCGGTCGAGCAGCTCCGCGATCTGGGCGTCGGCCCTGGCGGCCTTCGCCCCAAGGAGGCCTATCAGGTCGACGTACTCGCGGATCTCGAACGCGGCCGCCTCCTCGCCGAGCCGGATGCCCACGGACGGCCTGGCGGCGGCCTTGAGCCCGGCGGCCTTATCGGTCCCGAGCCTCCCGCGCGAGGCGTCGGACATCAGCCTCGCCAGCGTGGACGCCCGCGTCCTGGAGACCTCCGAGGGGGTGCACGCCCTGGCGAGCACCGCCGTGGACGCCGCGCCGAACATGTCGGAGAAGGGCCCCGCGCACTCCGGGAAGTAGGAGTCCATGGGGCAGGTCGCCTTCGCCTTCGCCTCCGCGATCGAGTCGCGGATGGACTGGCGGCAGCGCGTGAGCGTCTTGAGGGACTGCAGCTCGTCGGTCGCCAGCCGCGTCGGGTCGTACTCGCCGATGCGCAGCGTCTCCGCTATGAGCCAGGCGTCGATGCGGTCGTTCTTCACGCCGGAGAGGCTCTTGATCCTGCGCACGGCCTTGACGTGCACGGGGTTCACTACCACGACGGCGAAGCCGCGGGCGGCGGGGTAGGTGAGGCAGGCCGTCCAGTAGTGGCCGGTCGCTTCCATGGCCACGGCGACGTCGGCGGGGCCCTCCGCGACGCCCTCGAGCCACGCGACGCACTTCTCGAAGCCGGCGTCGCCGTCCTTGAAGGACATGGCCTTGGCGACCCGGTCGCCCGACTCGTCGACGGCGTCGGCGACGTGGTCCATCTTGGCGATGTCCACACCTGCGTAGATCATGGGATCGCTCCTTCCTCGTCTCGGCGGGCCCTGCTGCCCGAACCGCCCGGGGCCGCAACCCCCTGGAAGAGATGCGAAGTGGGGCCGACCCCCCTCATCCAGCTAATCCGCGGCCTTGCCCGAACGGGGCAGGATGCCACTCTCCCTCACGAGGTGCCGGGGGCCCTCACGCGACATGACGGCATCCCTGCCCGCCAGAACCTGCATTGCATCTGCAAGCATCCGGTATGACGCCGACAAATGCAACGTATTGAATATAGGAGGGGACATGCCCGCAGTGCCAGAGCACGACACGCGCCAGCGCATCCTGGTTGCGCTCGAGGCCGCAGCGCCCGAGCACGGCATCGATGTCGTCGACGTCGAAGTCGTGGGCTCGAAGAAGAACCCGTGCGTCCGCGTACGTATCGACCACGCAGACGAGGAGGCTGGGCCCATCTCACTCGATGAGGTGGCCGCAGAGACCGCGTGGGTGTCCGCTACAATAGACAAACTCGATCCCATCGAGGGGTCCTTCACGCTCGAGGTCTCGTCGCCGGGCCTCTCGCGTCCGCTCCGTCGCCAGCACGACTTCGAGCGCTTCGCCGGCGAGGACGTCTCGCTTGCTACCACGGCAACGGAGGGTCGCCGCCACTTCACCGGCTGCCTCGAGGGGCTAGATGACGGCAATGTCATCCTCACCGTCGACGGTGAGCGCGTGAGCATCCCCTTCGACCAGGTCAAGAGCTGCAAGATCAAGCCGAACTTCGACGCCCCCTCAAACGGGGCCAAGGGCTAGAAAGGAATTCGCATGGCATCAGAGATGATGGAAGCGCTGATGGCGCTCTGCCAGGAGAAGCACATCGACGAGCTCTACGTGCTCGACCGCCTCGAGCAGTCGCTTGCCCAGAGCTACGCATCCATTCTCAAGCTCCCCTATGGCGCGCGCGTCACCATCGATCACGCCACCGGCAAGGTCTACGTCTACGAGCTCATCCCCAAGGAGGAGTCCTACGACGAGGAGACCGGCGAGTACCTTGACTTCGACGAGAAGGACGTCACCCCGCCCGACACCTCCCGCATCGCGGCGCAGCACGCCAAGGCCGAGATTCGCTCCATCGTGCGCAATGCCGCCCGCGTCCAGATCTACGAGGAGTTCTCGCAGCGCATCGGCGACATCATCACCGGCACGGTCCTCCAGACCACGCCCGACTTCACGATCATCAAGATCCGCGATGGCGTCGAGGCCGAGCTTCCCCACTTCGACCAACGCCGCTACCCCGACGAGCGCAACGAGCGTCCCGTGGGCGAGCGCTACTCGCACAACCAGCGCCTGAAGGCCATCATCATCGACGTGCGCGACCCGAACAACGACCAGCCTACCGTTCGCGGCGAGCGCCAGCGTCCGCCCATCGTGGTCTCGCGCACCCACCCCGACCTCATCCGCAGGCTCTTCGAGCTCGAGGTCCCCGAGGTCTACGACGGCGTAGTCGAGGTCCGCTCCATTGCCCGTGAGCCCGGTATCCGCTCGAAGGTTGCCGTCTCGTCCAAGGACGAGCACCTCGATCCCGTGGGGGCCTGCGTTGGCCCCAAGGGCAGCCGCGTGCGCACCGTGGTCTCTGAGCTTCGTGGCGAGCGCGTCGATGTGGTGCCCTGGTCCGACGACCAGACCCGTTGCGTTGCCAATGCCCTCTCGCCCGCCCGCGTCTCTCGTGTGATACTTGGGCCCGAGGACGGCTACGCTACGGTCATCGTGCCCGACGACCAGCTCTCGCTGGCCATTGGCAAGGAGGGCCAGAACGCCCGTCTGGCTGCGCACCTCACCGGCATGCACATCGACATCAAGAACGAGTCTCTGGCCGCAGGTGTTCTGCGCGACCTTCCTCGCTCCGCCGAGTCCCCCCAGGGCGAGGTCGAGGAGAACGGCGAGCAGCACCGCTGCGAGTACGTGGGCGAGAACGGCATCCAGTGCCGCAACATGGCTCGTCCCGGCTCGCGCTACTGTGGCATCCACGAGAAGCTTATGGAGGCCGAGGTCTCAGACGACCCCGATTCCCTGATCTAGTGTCCCCAGGCGGACCGTTGTTAGCAGGCACTACCCGGGCGGCGCTGTCGCCCGTGAATGAAAGGTTGGTCACATGGCCAAGACTCGCGTACACGACCTTGCCAAGGAGTACGGGATGACGAGCAAGGAGATGCTCGACCATCTCCGCGACATGAAGATTCCCGCTAAGTCTGCATCCTCGACGCTCGAGGATGCCTATGTCTCCATCGTGCGCAAGAAGCTCAAGCCCATCCTCGAGGAGCGTGCCGCGCAGATCGAGGCCGCCAAGAAGGCGGAGCAGGAGGCAGCCGCCGAGGCCAAGAGGGCCGAGGAGGCAGAGGCCGAGAAGGAGCGCGTTGCCGCCGAGAAGCGCCGCGAGCGCGAGCGTGCCGAGGAGGAGAAGAAGCGCATTGCCGCCGAGGCTGCGAGGAAGCGCGCCGAGGAGGAGAAGAGGCGTGCCGAGGAGAAGGCCGCCAGGGAGCGTGCCGAGGAGGCCGAGCGCAATCGCATCCACGACAACGCCCCCAAGTCGATGCCCACCTTCACCTCGCTGCTTGACCAGATTGCCCAGCAGGAGCAGGTGCTTAAGCAGCAGGCCGAGGAGGCCGCGCAGAAGAAGGCCGAGGGCCAGGGTCGTCGCGAGCGCCGTGGCGAGGCAGAGCATGCCCGTGCCGAGCGTCGTAGCTACTCTGCGCCCTCTCGCATGGAGCAAGACGACGGTGCCGAGCAGGGCGAGGGCCGTCCCGGCCGCAAGGGCCGCAGGGGCTCGCGTCGTGGTGACGAGGGCGAGGACCGCTACAGCCGCATGGCTCGCGAGGCCGAGGCATACAACAGGAGTCGCGTCCTGGACGAGGCCCGAGAGGCTGTCGAGGAGGCCTCCCGTGAGTCCACCGGTCGTCGTCGCCGCCGCAAGGAGCGCCGTCAGAAGCAGGCCGAGGAGGCTGCGGAGGAGAGGCGCATAGAGGAGGCCATCGCCAACGACCAGGACCTCTCGCAGCTCGACACCGTGAAGGTCCCGCAGGGTGCCACGGTGGCGCAGCTCGCAGAGCTTCTCGGCGTGCCCGCCAACGACATCATCAAGCGCCTCTTCCTCCTGGGCAACCCCCTCACGCTCACCGAGTCCATGTCTGACGACCTCATCGAGCTGGTCGCCGAGGACCTCGGCCGCGACGTCAAGGTCATGACCAAGGAGGAGGAGAACTCCTTCACCTTCTACGATGACCCCAAGGACCTGAAGCCGCGCCCGCCTGTGGTCACCGTCATGGGCCACGTCGACCACGGCAAGACGTCGCTCCTCGACGCCATCCGCCACACGGGCGTCGCCGAGGGTGAGGCCGGTGGTATCACGCAGGCCATCGGTGCCTCCCAGGTCAAGATCAACGGCCGTACCATCACCTTCATCGACACCCCTGGCCATGAGACCTTCACGGCCATGCGCGCCCGCGGTGCCAAGGTGACCGACATCGTCATCCTGATCGTCGCCGCAGACGACGGCGTCATGCCCCAGACGGTCGAGTCGATCAACCACGCCAAGGCCGCAGGCGTGCCCATCGTCGTGGCCGTAAACAAGATCGACAAGCCCGGCGCCGACCCCACCCGCGTGCGTCAGGAGCTCACCGAGCACGGCGTCATCCCCGAGGAGTGGGGCGGACAGAACATGTTCGTCGACATCTCGGCCAAGAAGAAGGCCGGCATCGACAACCTTCTCGAGGCCGTCCTTCTCGAGGCCGACGTCCTCGAGCTCAAGGCCAACCCCGACACCTTTGCCTCGGGCAACGTCCTCGAGGCCAAGCTCGACCGCGGTCGCGGTTCGGTGGCAACGATGCTGGTCACGCGCGGTACGCTCCACGTGGGTGACGCCCTTGTCGCCGGTGTGGCCTACGGTCGCGTGCGCGCCATGCTCGACCCCAAGGGCAACCCCGTTGACGAGGCCGGCCCCTCTGATCCTGTCGAGATCCTGGGCCTCCAGAGCGTCCCCATGGCAGGCGACGAGTTCCGCGTCTTCCAGGACGACCGCGATGCCCGCGACCTTGCCGACCAGCGCGCCCTTAAGGTCCGCATCGAGGAGCAGAACCGCGTCAAGCACGTCACGCTCGAGAACCTCTTCGACACCATGGCCGACGCCGAGGTCAAGGAGCTCAACCTCATCATCAAGGCCGACGTCCAGGGCTCCATCGAGGCGCTCCAGGACTCGCTCGACAAGATGGACCAGTCCGAGGTCCGCATCAACACGATCCACGCGGCCGTGGGCGCCATCACCGAGACGGACGTCACGCTTGCCGACGCATCCAACGCGATCATCATTGGCTTTGGTGTGCGCCCGGATGCCAAGGCACGCGCCGCCGCCGAGCGCGATGGCGTCGAGATTCGCTCCTACAGCGTCATCTACAAGGCCATCGAGGACATCGATGCGGCACGTATCGGCATGCTCAAGCCTACCGAGGAGGAGGTCCAGACCGGCGTTGCCGAGGTTCGCGACACCTTCAAGGTGCCCAAGGTTGGCATTGCCGCCGGCTGCATGATCTCCGAGGGCGAGGTCTCCCGCGACGACCGGGTTCGTCTCGTGCGTGACGGCATCGTGGTCTACGAGGGCAAGATCGCCTCGCTCAGGCGCTACAAGGATGACGTCAAGAGCGTCAAGGCCGGCTTCGAGTGCGGCATAGGCCTGGAGAACTTCCAGGACATCCACCCTGGCGACCAGATCGAGGCTTACCGCGTCGAAGAGGTCGCGCGTACGGAGTAGGGAGGCACACATGAAGCAGAACCAGCACTCGCGCCGGACCAACGAGCTTGCGCGCGAGAAGCTCGCTACCATCATGCTCTTCGAAGTCTCCGATCCAGACCTGCAGCTCGTGACCGTCACGAGTGTGGAGGTCTCGGTCGACAAGTCCTTCATGCGCGCCTACGTGAGCTGTGAGGCCTCCCGCTACGATGAGGTCTCCGCGGCCCTCGAGCGCGCCAAGGGGCGTATCCGCTCGCTTCTTGGCCACGCGCTCGGCTGGCGCGTG
This sequence comes from Tractidigestivibacter sp., assembly GCF_057241865.1. Taxonomy (NCBI): domain Bacteria; kingdom Bacillati; phylum Actinomycetota; class Coriobacteriia; order Coriobacteriales; family Atopobiaceae; genus Tractidigestivibacter; species Tractidigestivibacter sp. The sequence goes on along the minus strand of NZ_DBHHPX010000007.1, from coordinate 7,637 downwards.
ACGCCCGAGCTGGCGTTCCAGATCGACACCACCACCGACGAGGCAGAACGCATCTCTCGCGCGCTCGAGAACGTGCCGCCCACGCTTGGGGTCGAGAAGGACGAGAATGGCTACCCCATTGCGTCGGATGCCAAGGACGCCTCTGGCGAGGCAATCGCAGGACCTTCTGTGGAGGGTGACCCTTCTGCCGAGGACGCTGAGGGCGAGTAGGGAAGAGCTTGATGAGGGTATCCGAATACATGGAGCAGGCCGAGCTGTTCCGGGGTGTTGTCGCGCTGATCGAGGAGGCCGACACTATCGCGATTTGCGCACACACCTCGCCCGACGGCGATGCCATTGGCTCTGGCCTTGCGCTCGCCGAGATCATTCGCACCGCGTGGCCGGGCAAGCGCGTGACTAACCTTCTGGCCGACAAGGACCCCGTCCCAAGGATCTATCGGTTCCTGCCGGGCTCCGGCACCTTCGTGCACGCGGCAGACTACGACGTGACGCCCGACCTCTTTATCTGCGTGGACCTCTCGCAGATGTCGCGCCTGGCCGACGCCGAGGGGATTTGCGCCCGCGCGCATCACGTGGCCGTTCTCGACCACCACCCCTCCGGCGAGCCCTTCTGGGATGCCGGCGTGGTGCGTCCCGATGCTGCTGCCACGGGCGTCATCGTCTCGGAGTTCTGCCTGCATGTCTCGCGGGAGCTTACGCCCACGATCGCACAGAACCTCCTCTGCGCCATCGTGACCGACACGGGTCGCTTCCAGTACCAGAACGCCGACAGTGAGGCCTTCGAGACCGCAAGCATGCTGGTTGAGGCCGGTGCCTCGCCCTCGGAGGTCGCGCTCAACGTGTACCAGTCCGACCGCCTTGCCTACGTGCACCTGGCCGCTCGTGTGCTCGCGCGCATACAGACCTTCGCGGAGGGGCGCATTGCCTACAGCTTTGCCACGGCCGAGGACATAGCCAAGGCCGGCGTCACGCTCGATGAGCTGGACGGCCTTATCGACCTTGTCCGCTGTATCGAGGGCGCCAAGGCGGCGCTCTTCCTCAAGGAGGTCGATGGCGGCAAGGTCCGCGGCAACCTCCGCTCCAAGTGCAACCTGGACGTCTCGGGCATTGCGCGCGAGATGGGTGGGGGCGGACACCGTGCCGCAGCGGGGTTCACCGCCACGGGCACCGTGGACGAGGTGCGCGCCATCGTGCTCCCCAAGCTGTGCGCACTCTTCGATGATGCCCCAGCACGCGGCGCTGCTTCCCCAGACGTTTCTGCGACCGACGCGCAAGGTGCGTCGCGGTGAGACGCGGCGAGTCGGGTGCCAACGCCCTCCTCGGCATTGACAAGCCCTGCGGTATGACCAGCCACGACGTGGTGAACCACGTGCGGCGCGCCTTGGGGGAGCGTCGCGTTGGGCACGCTGGCACGCTTGACCCGGCGGCATCTGGCGTCATGGTCGTGGGTGTGGGTCAGGGCACGCGTCTCATGGGCCTTCTCACCGCTGAGCGAAAGCGCTACACGGGGAGCATCCTCTTTGGCTGCGAGACCGACACGGACGACGCCGATGGCGCACCTACGGTGGCGGCGAACGTCCCCGAGCGCCTTGCCAGCGAGGACGTGGCCCGCGAGACTCTCGCTCGCTTTGTGGGCGAGCAGGACCAGGTCCCGCCTGCCTACTCTGCCATCTCTGTGGGTGGCAAGCGTTCCTACGCGCTTGCGCGCGAGGGGAAGACACCCGAGCTTGCGCCCCGCCGCATCACGGTCTTCTCGGCCACGCTTGTAGAGATTGCCTCTGTCGGGGGGCAGCTCGCCTGGGTCGTGGACTTTGACGTCTCCAAGGGGGCCTACGTGCGGAGCCTCGCACGCGACATTGGCCGCGCTGCGGGGTCTGCCGCGCACCTTGTGGCGCTCAGGCGTACGCAATCGGGCTCGGTTGGCCTTGATGCCTGCCTTTCGCTCGATGCCGTCGATGCGGCGCACGACCCCACGGAGGTTCTCGCCCATGCGCTCGACCCGGTTGCTGCCCTAGGCGTACCAGTGCGCCAGCTCGACGCCGTGGAGGCCGCCGACGCTGCCTGCGGTAAGGCTCTGGTTGCCGGCATGGTATGCGACAAGGACGGCACGCTTCGTGCCCCGCGCGTTGGCGAGCGCGTGGCCATGGTCTTCGACCAGCGCCTCGTTGGCGTGTGGAGCTGTGGAGGGCGTGGCCTTGCCTGCGAGGTCAACTTTCCGGCGGGCATCATGGGGGCATGCGCATGAGAGCCGAGCCCTTCTCCGGTACCCCTGCGTGGCGCAGGCCCACATGGCCGCTTGTTCCCGCCGAGGCGCGCCGGCTTGCGGCGGCATCGGTGCTCTCGGGGGTGCGTCTGGGGGCTTCCGTGCCCGTGAACTCTGGTACGGCCTACCTTGCGCCTGGCGTGACGCTGGGTCCCAGCCAGCGCTTTGTCTGCGTGATTGGCGCCTTCGACGGGCTCCACGCAGGCCACCGCGCCCTTATCGCCGAGGCGGCTGCGGATGCCCGTGCGCGCAACCTTCCGCTTGCCATCGTGACCTTTGACCCCGACCCTTCAAAGGTTCTCTCCAGGCGCTCTCCCGAGCGGCTGCTCTCGGATGCGGACCGCGTGCGCTCGCTTGCCCTTGCGGGGGCGGATGCCGTCGTGGTCCACCGCTTCACGCCCGAGTTCGCGGCGCTTCCATATGACCGCTACGTCACCGAGGTCCTGGGCGGCATCTTCTTCCCGGCGGCCATCCACGTGGGCGAGAACTTCCGCTTTGGCGCCGGTGGCGCGGGCACGGTCGCGACGATGACGCGGCTGGGCGAGAAGCACGGCTTCGAGGCCTTTGGGCATGCGCTCGTCTCGGTGGGGGGAAGCCCGGTCTCGGCCACGCGCGTGCGTGGGCTCCTGCGCGAGGGTAAGGTCGACAAGGCCGCCGAGCTCCTGCTGAGGCATCACTTCCTGGCTGGGCGCATCATCCATGGCCGAGGCGAGGGCACCTCCTTTGGCTTCCCTACGGCCAACGTGGAGCTGGACGGGCGCGACTGCCTGCCCGCCGATGGTGTCTACGCCTGTCTCGCCTGCATTGGCGGCAGCGTCTGGCCGGCTGCGGTCAACGTGGGCGTCCCTCCCACGTTCAACGTGTCCGCGCATCCCATGCTCGAGGCGAATCTCGTGGGCTTCTCGGGCGATGTCTACGGAGAGGAGGCACGCGTGGTGTTTCTCCGCCGCCTTCGCCCCTCTCGTCGATTTGACTCGCTTGCCGAACTGGAAGCCACGGTGTTGGGGAACATCCATTGGGTACGGGATAACGTCGGAGAGGGATGTGTGGGGGTGGTCGTGTGATCAGCGACGAGGACAAGGAGCGGGTTCGCCAGGCCATCGACATCGTGCAGCTGGTGGGTGAGACGGTCGAGCTGCGCCAGCGAGGCCGCGAGTTTTGGGGCTGCTGTCCGTTCCACCACGAGAAGACCCCCTCGTTCAAGGTTGACCCGGCAACGGGCCTCTGGCACTGCTTCGGCGCGTGCAGCGAGGGTGGCGACGTCTTCAAGTATGTGATGAAGCGCGAGAACCTCTCGTTTCCCGATTCCATTCGCTACCTGGCCGACCGCGCGGGCATCGAGCTTGCCGAGGACAGGAGCGCCTCGCGTGGGCCCCGCAAGAACCGCCTGATTGAGGAGCTTACGCTTGCGGACGACTACTACCACACCATGCTCATGCGCGGCCGCGGCGAAGGCCCTACTGCCGCGCGGGCATACCTTGCCGGTCGTGGCTTTGGCTCCGACGTGTGTCGTCGCTGGCATCTGGGCTATGCTCCGGGGCGCGGCTCGCTTGTGGCACACCTGCGCGAGAGGGGCTACAGTCCCAAGGAGATGATTGCCGCAAACCTGGCGGTCGAACGCTCGGGGCGCCTTGCCGATTGGTTCTACGACCGTGCGATGTTTCCCATCCACGACGAGCAGGGCAGGACCATCGCTTTTGGCGGCCGTATCCTGCGTCCCGCCAACAATGCCCCCAAGTACCTCAACACCCGTGACACCACGGTCTTCAACAAGGGCAGGCACCTCTTTGCCTATGACCGTGCCAAGGAGGCCATGGCTGCCACCGGCACGGCCATCGTCTGCGAGGGCTACACCGACGTGATCGCCATGCACGAGGCGGGCTTCACCAACGCCGTGGCGGCGCTGGGCACTGCGTTTCGCATAGACCACATCCGCCTCATGGAGCGCCAGCGCGTCTCTCGCATCATCTGCATGTTTGACGGTGACGAGGCGGGTCAGCGCGCGGCCGAGCGTGCCGTGCAGTTTCTCGACAAGACCTCTGCCTCGATGACCTGCGTGGTGCTGCCAGACGGGCGGGACCCGATGGAGTTCCTCTCGTCCCATGACGCCTCGGCCATGCAGAAGCAGCTCGACAAAGCGGTGCCGCTCATGGACTTCGTGTTCTCCAAGCGCCTGGCCAGCTACGACCTCTCGGCGCCAGGGCGTCGTATCAAGGCGCTCGACGAGATGGCCCAGCTCCTGGCCCCGCTTAAGCACTCGGTCCTTCTCGACGAGTACGCCACGCAGCTTGCGGACGCCCTGGGCATGGACGCGGCAGAGACAAAGCGCGTGATTCGCGAGAAGCCCGTGAAGGCGTCTGAACCCGGGGCACCGCGGCGTCGCGAGGCCGCAAGCGCTCCGTCTGCCGCTGCCGCACCGCCGGCTTCTGGCGACGAAGACGACTACGTGCCCATGCCCGATGACTATGTGCCGGCAGAGGCCTACGGGGACGGGAACGTCGCCCCTGTGGCCGCCACTCCCGCAGGAGGCGGTTCCTTCTCGGTTTCACGGATGCTCTCGGGTGACGAGCGCATGCAGGTTGCCGTCGAGCACGAGCTCCTCTCGATGCTTGCAGCCATGCCAGACGAGGTTCGCTCCTATGCGGACCGCTTAGCAGACGTGATGTGGGTGGACTCACGCCACGAGGGGATGGCCTGGGCCATGCTCGCCACGCCGGAGGGCACCTCGCCCGCAGACGTCGTTGCGGCGGCGACGGCGGTCGAGCCCGATGCGCCACAGATTCTCTCGTCCGGTCGCGTTGTCTCGAGCATGGGGATGGACACGCACGAGAAGGTCGCCTTCCTCGTGGATTCTGTTGAGCTCTACTCGTGTAAACGGCGTGTGCGCGAGATCAAATCCCGTCTGCGCCAGGCCGGTGATGCGGGTGGCGAGAACGCCGAGGCGCTCTTTGAGCAGGCAACGTCGCTCCAGAAGCGTATCAATGCGCTGACAAAGAAACTTTCCTCTGTTGTTGAGCAGTAAAAACGGGTAGCATCTTGAAGGCTATTGCGTCGAAGGGAATAACTTGGCTGCTGCAAAGAAGACGAAGGACGACATCAAGCTCTCCGACGAGCTGGGACGCGTGGTCGATGTGCTGGTGAGCGCCTCTGCCAAATCGGGCGGGAGCGTGTCCGAGGATGACATCCAGGTTGCTATCCGCGACGTCGACGTTGATGGGGACGAGCTCTCCGACCTCTATGACTCGCTGCGCTCCAGGGGCGTCGAGATCACCGCGTCGGGCGAGGTGGCTAACCCCGCCTACGGTCTCGGCTCCATTGACACTGGTGACGACGATGACGATGACTTTGGCTCGGATGACAGCTTCTCCGACGATGAGGACTCGCTTGACAGCGAGGATGACGAGGAGTCCGAGGCTGCCGACGAGGCCAAGGAGATAAAGGAGGCCCTCCGCTCAGTGCCCAAGGCCAAGGTCTCCAAGCCCAAGCGCTCGAGCCGCGCGCGTGCGCGTCGACAGGACACCTCAACCGTCATGCTCACGGGCGACCCAGTGCGCATGTACCTCAAGGAGATTGGCAAGGTAGACCTGCTCACCGCCGACGAGGAGGTCCATCTGGCCATGAAGATCGAGGCCGGTACCGAGGCCTCCAAGAGGCTCGAGGCCGCCGAGAACGGTGAGATTGAGCTTGCCCGCGCCGAGCAGCGCCGCCTCATGCGCATCGAGCAGGTGGGCCTTGACGCAAAGCAGCAGCTCATCTCTGCAAACCTGCGCCTCGTGGTCTCCATCGCCAAGCGCTATGTAGGCCGTGGCATGCTTTTCCTCGACCTTATCCAGGAGGGCAACCTTGGCCTGATTCGCGCGGTCGAGAAGTTCGACTACACGAAGGGCTTCAAGTTCTCCACGTATGCCACGTGGTGGATTCGTCAGGCCATCACCCGCGCCATCGCCGACCAGGCCCGCACCATTCGTATTCCGGTCCATATGGTCGAGACGATCAACAAGCTCATTCGCGTGCAGCGTCAGCTCTTGCAGGACCTTGGCCGCGACCCCACACCCGAGGAGATTGGTGCCGAGATGGGCATGACTCCCGATCGCGTGCGCGAGATCCAGAAGATCAGCCAGGAGCCCGTCTCGCTCGAGACGCCCATTGGCGAGGAGGAGGACTCCCAGCTGGGTGACTTCATCGAGGATTCCTCTGCCGTGGCGCCGCCCGAGGCCGCGAGCGACTCCATGCTCCGCGAGCAGCTCGACCAGGTGCTTGACGGGCTTGCCGACCGTGAGCGCAAGGTTATCAAGTTCCGCTTTGGCCTTGAGGACGGGCATCCCCGCACGCTTGAGGAGGTCGGCCGCGAGTTTGGTGTGACGCGCGAGCGCATCCGCCAGATTGAGTCCAAGACGCTTGCCAAGCTGCGCCATCCCAGTCGTTCCGGTAGGCTCAAAGACTACATGGGGGAGTAGGCGCCAACAGCGAAGACCCGGGTAGATTGTGCTACCTGGGTCTTCTCGTGTTCCTCGTGCATCTGCTTGTGCTGGCGCTACGCCTGCACGCGCACAAACGTGAGCCTCTCCTCGGTTGAGCGACTTCGACTCAGGCGATACCCGCGCTCTGCAAACTCCGCGAGCAGATCGACACTCTCAACGCCCCGCTCGGCGCACCAGCGCACAAAGGCACCTCGAGCGGCCTTCGCCTCGGTTGCACGTTGGACAAACTTTCCGTCCGATGTGCGAAGTTCCCCAAAGACGCAGGTGACAATCGGCATGCCGGCCTTTCTTGCCCAGGGGACCACGGCCTTGGCGTACTCCTGCGAGGCAACGTTTACCAGGGGCGTGGCACCGGAGCGGACAAGGGCATCGAGAAGTCTCTCCCCAAAAACCGTAGAGGTCGCGATGCCCGCCCACGGCAAGCCTTGCCTGCATCTCGAGCCTGTAGGGCACGACGCCGTCAAGTGGGCGGAGAGTCCCGTACATCCCTGAGAGTATGCGCAGGTGAGAGGAGAGCCAGGTGAGCTCGCGTTCGGTCATGACCTGCGGGGCCAGGTGCTGATACTGGATGCCCACGTACGTGAGGACGGCACTGGAGAGCAGACGCGGGTCGCTCGCCATGTCCTCGGGCAGCGTGGAGAGTCGCTCCCAGTTGGGCCGTGCGAGGGCATCGCTGCAGCTCCAAACGGCACGGGCTCCCTCATAGCCAAGGGAGCGGAGTTCGTATGCGAGATGCTGTGCGTCTGCGAGGAACTCGGGACTCGTTGCGGCGACAGGCGGTCCTTCGACCACATCCATCCGCTTCGCGGGCGATATCACGAGCATCATGGTCATGGGCTCCTCCTATCTTCAAGTCGTTGCATCTGAGAGCCGGATACCGGATGCTTTGATGC